>JAIFNE010000021.1 GCA_020047875.1 Hydrogenophaga sp. | reverse complement strand
ATCTCGACCCCGGCGCGGGTGATGTAGGCCAGCTCGCACTCGCGCACCATCGCGGAAGTCGCCACGTTGCAGATGGTCAGCGTGTGTTTCATGCCCAGGCCTTGCGCGTGGCGCAGGGCGGCCAGGGTGTCGGCGGTTTCGCCGCTCTGGGTGATGGTGACCACCAGGGTGCGCGGGTTGGGCACGCTGGTGCGGTAGCGGTACTCGCTGGCCACTTCCACCTGGGTGGGGATTTTGGCGATGTCTTCCAGCCAGTATTTGGCGGTGCAGCCGCTGTAGTAGCTGGTGCCGCAGGCCAGGATGAGCACGTTGTCGATGCCCTGAAACACGCGGTGGGCGCTGTCGCCAAACAGCTCGGGCGTGACGCCCACGACGCCTTCGAGCGTGTCGGCAATCGCGCGCGGTTGCTCGAAGATTTCCTTTTGCATGTAGTGGCGGTAGGGGCCCAGCTCGGCCGCGCCGCTGTGGGCGTGCACGGTTTTCACCGGGCGCTGCGCGGCGTCAAACGGGCGGCCGCTGCGGTCGGCCACCCAGTAGCGGCCGAGCTGCAGGTCCACCAGATCGCCCTCTTCCAGGTAGACGATCTGGTCGGTCACGCCGGCCAGGGCCATCGCGTCGCTGGCCAGGAAGTGCTCGGCGCCGCCCTGATCCAGGCCTTGACCCACACCCAGGATCAGCGGTGAGCCGGCGCGCGCGCCCACCACGCGGTGGGGTTCGTCCTTGTGGAACACGGCCAGCGCAAACGCGCCGTGCAGCTGCTGCACCGCGGCCTGCAGCGCGGTGAAGATGTCGCCTTCGTAGAGCGAGTCGATCAGGTGGGCGATGACTTCGGTGTCGGTCTGGCTGTCGAACACATAGCCTTTGGCCTGCAACGCAGCGCGCAGCTCGTCGTGGTTTTCAATGATGCCGTTGTGCACCAGGGCCACGCGCCCGGGGGTGTCGGGCGCGCTGTGGGGACCGGGGCTGAAATGGGGGTGGGCGTTGTGCACCGCAGGCACCCCGTGGGTGGCCCAGCGGGTGTGGGCAATGCCGGTGCCGCTGGCGATGTGTTCGGCTTTCACCTGCTGGATCAGCTCGGCCACCCGGGCGGTGCTGCGCGCGCGCTTGAGGCCGCCGGCGTGAATCGCCACGCCACACGAGTCGTACCCGCGGTACTCCAGCCGCTGCAGGCCCTGCACCAGCACCGGCACGATATCGCGCCCTGAAACCCCCGCCACAATGCCGCACATCGCCCGCTCCTTCAAATGGTGTGGCCGGCAGTGTATCGGCGGGGCCTAAAAATTAACGGTCATCTTTCAGGCCAATTTGGCGAATAATTCCATCGTACGAATTTGAACGAGAAATCGTTCACGAATGAAAGAGATATGGAAGAAATCAACCTCGACGAGGCCGACCTTCGGCTGCTCGACCTCCTGCAACACGATGCCTCGCGCAGCAACCAAGCGCTGGCCGAGCTGGCCCACCTCTCGCCGCCCACCAGCCTGCGGCGGGTGAAGCGGCTGCGCGCGATGGGCGTGATCGAGCGGGAGGTGGCCGTGTTGCAGCCCGACCGCCTGGCCAGCCTGCTCGGTCACGGGCTGACGGCGCTGGTGGAGATCACGCTGGAGCGGCAGGGCGCCGAGCAGCTGGATGCGTTTGAGGCGCGGGCGGTGCCCGAGCCGGCGGTGCAACAGTGTTACCGGGTGAGCCCGGGGCCCGACTTCGTGCTGGTGGTGTTCTGCCCCGACATGCCGGCCTACCTGGCGCTGGCGCAGCGGCTGTTCACCAGCGACGCCAATGTGCGCAACATCAAGGCTTTCTTCAGCGTCAAGCGCGCCAAGTTCGACCCGCGGGTGCCGCTGCCACTGCCGCCCGCGCGGTAAAAGACGACCGAGCCGCGCAGACACAGCGCCAAGAACCCATAGCAGCGGCCGATTTGCAGCCGACGTTCCACCAAGTGCGACAGACTCCTAGAATTACACCCACTTACAAGTTTCATTGCCGGGAGTGCAAACCATGTCACCTCTGTGGATCGCCATTGCCATTTGCCTGGTGTTGCTGGGCATGGGCCTGGGTGCCTGGCTCTACACCCGCAGACCCTCTGCGGGCCTGGACGACCGCTACACCCCCGAACCGCTGATCGCCCGCGAACAGGTGGCCATGCTGGAGTACCTGATCAAGACGTTTCCCGGTCAGGTGGTGATACCCAATGTGCCGCTGCGCAACATGCTCAGCGTGCGGCGCGCCGCCAACCGCAAACGGGCCAGGCAACGCCTGGACCAGCACAAGGTGGATTTCGTGGTGTGCGGTGACGATGGCCGCCCGGTGTTCGCCTTTGACATGGAGCAGTACCACCTGAGCGACGCCAACGCCAAGGCGCACCAGGCCAAGGTGAAAAACCGCGTGCTCAAGACCGCTGGCGTGCGGCTGGTGTATGTGAAGCCGAGCATCAACCGCATGCCCTCGCCCGACGAATTCCGCCAGCAACTCAAGCTGGCCGCGCTGCCGCGCCCGGCATTCAACCGCCGCGCCACCGACCGCGAAACCGTCAGCCCGCGCCAGCAGCTGGAATCGCAGTTTTCGGAGTTCGACCAGACCTACTCGCCCTCGACGTTCCGGGAGTCCGAGGTGATGGGCATGAGCGGCCTGGCCGAGCTGGACGAGATGCTGGGGCGCCCCGGCAGCCGCCGCGTGCGCGACAGCGGGCCCGATTCGCTGCAATCGGGCCACAGCGGCTTTGACGGCGGCACCAACGACATCCGCGGCGGCTGAACCGCTGGCCCTATTTCAGCAGCCGGCCTTCACGCCGGCTTTTTCTTGGCGGGTCGGCGCCAGTTGGCCACGCTCACCTGCTTGCCGCGCGCCACCGAGAGCGCGCCGGGCTCGGTGTTTTTGCTGATGGTCGAGCCCGCGCCCACCGTGCCACCAGCGCCTATGGTCACCGGCGCCACCAGCACGCAGTTGCTGCCCACGTGCACATCGGCCTCGATCACGGTGCGGTGCTTGTTGGCGCCGTCGTAATTGGCGGTGATGCTGCCCGCGCCATAGTTGACCCGCTCGCCCACGTCGGCGTCGCCCAGATAAGCCAGGTGGTTGGCCTTGGCGCCAGCGGCGAGGGTGGAGTTTTTCACCTCCACGAAGTTGCCAATGTGCACCTCGGCGCCCAGCACGGCGCCGGGACGCAGGCGGGCAAACGGCCCGATTTCGGCACGCGGCCCCACCGTGACGCCCGCTTTCTCGCCCTGAATGTGGGTGAAGGCCTGCAGCGTGGCGCCGGCCTCGATGCGCGCATTGGCAATCACGCAGTTCGGCCCAATGCGCACGCCCTCGCCCAGCGTCACCTGGCCCTCGAACACGCAGTTCACGTCGATCTCCACATCGGGCCCGCACACCAGCGAGCCCCGCACATCGAGCCGCGCAGGGTCGGCCAGACGCACGCCCTGCTCCATCAGCGCTTGCGCCACCCGGCGCTGGTAAGCGCGCTCCAGCTCGGCCAGCTGCACCGGGCTGTTCACGCCAGCCACCTGCACCGCGTCGGCAATGCGGTGCGCGAGCACCACCGCGCCATCGGCCACCGCGAACCTCACCACGTCGGTCAGGTAGTACTCGCCCTGGGCGTTCTGGTTGTCCAGCCGCGCCAGCCAGGCGCGCAGCAGCCGGGTGGGCACGGCCATGATGCCGCTGTAAATCTCGGTGATGGCGCGCTGCTCGGGCGTGGCGTCTTTCTGCTCCACGATCGCCAGCACCTCGCCACCTCCGTCTTTACCACCGCCGCGCACGATGCGGCCATAACCGCTCGGGTCGGCCAGGTCCAGCGTGAGCAGCGCCAGCCGCTCGCCCGCGCTCAGATCGAGCAGGGCCTGCAGTGTGGCGGCCTGGGTCAGCGGCACATCGCCCGAGAGCACCAGGGTCACGCCGTCGTCAGCCAGCACCGGCAGCGCCTGCTGCACCGCGTGGCCGGTGCCCAGCTGGGGCTCTTGGCGCACGTATTTCAGCGCCACACCAGCCGGCTCGCAAAGCCCCGCCTCCACCGCTTCGGCGCCGTGGCCGGTGATCACCACCACCGAGCGCGCCGATACCCCGGCAGCGGTGTCGATCACATGCTGGGCCAGCGCGCGCCCGCCCAATCGATGCAACACTTTCGGCTTTGCGCTTTTCATGCGTGTGCCCTTGCCCGCCGCCATCACCACCACATCCACCGGGAACGCCGCCATGCCAACCTTTCCTGGGACCGCTGCCGGCCCACGTTTTGAACTGGGCAGAATTATCGCGCTCGCCCTCTGGCTCGCCGCCGCCGCGCTCTTGCTGAGCGCCTGCAGCGCCGCGCGCGTGGCCTACAACCAGGCACCCACTTTCGCCTACTGGTGGCTCGACGGCTATGTCGACTTCACCGAAGCGCAGTCGCCCCAGGTCCGTACTGACATCGACCGCTTCCTCGCCTGGCACCGCAGCGCCGAACTGCCGCTGTATGGGCAGCGCCTGGCGCAATGGCAGGTGCTGGCGCAGCAAGACATCAGCGCCGAGCAGGCGTGCACCGAATTCGGGGCGGTGCGCGCCAGTTTCCAGCGCATGAGCGATCGCGGCGCGATGCCGCTGGCCGCGCTGGCGCTGCAACTCACGCCCGAGCAACTGCAACACATGAAGCGCCACCAGGCCAAGGGCGACGAGAACTTTGAGAAAGACTTTCTGCGCGGCACCCCGGCGCAGCGCCTGGAGCGCCGGCTCGACCGCGCGATTGACCGCTTTGAAACCCTGTACGGCACGCTCACCGACGCCCAGCGCCAGCAGCTGCGCACCGGCCTGCAGCAGTCCGCCTGGGACCCGCAGCGCACCCAGGCCGAGCGCCAGCGCCGCCAGGCAGCCATGCTGCAGACCATCCGCGAGGTGCAGGCCGCCCATGCCGCCGCCTTCGCCGCCAGCGGCTCGCGCAGCCCGCCGCCCGAAGCCGTGGCCGCGCTGCGCAGCTGGTCGCAACGCCTGTTCGACTCCCCCACACCGGGCTACGCCGCCTACAGCGCCGCCCTGCTCAAAGACGGCTGCACCCAGTTCGCCACGCTGCACAACAGCACCAGCGCCGAGCAGCGCGCCCACGCGGCGGGCGTTCTGAAAGGCTACGAGGGCGACCTGCGGGCGCTGGTGGCGCAAGACTGAGGGTCGATGGACCCGCCACCCACCAGCAGCCAACCAGAATTCGCGGCCTCACACCATCCACCACCACAGCACCGCCAGCGAGGCCAGCGTGACCGGCACGCCAGTGGCGGCGTGCTGGCGCCAGCCGATGTGAATGCCCTGCTTCTGGGCCAGATCGGCCACGATCAAGTTGGCGATGGAGCCCACCAGCAGCAGGTTGCCGGCGAAGGTGCTGGCCAGCGCGAGCAGGGTGCCAGCCTGGGCTGGATCGGCGCCGAGGTGGGGCAGCAACAGCATGACCGCGGGCACGTTGGACACCGCGTTGGACAGCAGCGCGCTCACCACCAGCAGCGTGCCCGGATCGTGCAGCACGATGCCGTGAGCCGCCATGGCCACCACCGCTTGCGTCGCGAGGCCAGTGGATTCGAACGCGTGGTGAACCACAAACAG
>JAIFNE010000150.1 GCA_020047875.1 Hydrogenophaga sp. | reverse complement strand
GCGCTGGACGGCCCCAGCGGCACCGAGGTCGACTTCACCGACCTGCACGCCTGGTGCGAGGTTTACCTACCCGGCGCCGGCTGGATCGGTCTGGACGCCACCTCGGGACTGATGGCAGGTGAGGGCCACATTCCGCTCGCCTGCACGCCGCTGCCCTCGGGCGCGGCACCGATCGAAGGCGGGGTGAGCAAGAGCGAGGTGACTTTTGCGCACCACATGGGCGTGACCCGCATTTACGAATCGCCACGCGTCACCAAACCCTACACCGAGGAGCAGTGGGCAGCGGTGATGGCGCTGGGCGACACGGTGGACGCCGAGCTGCTGGTGAACGACGTGCGGCTGACCATGGGCGGCGAACCCACCTTCGTGGCCAACAGCGACCGCGATGCGGCCGAATGGAACACTGACGCCATGGGTCCGACCAAGCGCGGCTTTGCCACCGAGCTGGTGCACAAACTGCGCGATGAATACGGCCACGGCGGCTTCCTGCATTTCGGGCAGGGCAAGTGGTACCCGGGCGAACAGCTGCCACGCTGGGCGCTCAACATCTACTGGCGCGCCGACCGCCAGCAGATCTGGGCGAATCCGGCGCTGTTCGTGGACGAACGCCACCCCACCCACTACACCAGCGCAGACGCCGAGCGTTTCACCCGCGCCCTGGCGGGCAAGCTGGGCATCACCGACCAATTCATCCAGGGCGCCTATGAAGACGCCTGGTACTACCTGTGGCGCGAGCGCCGCCTGCCAGTGAACGTGGACCCGTTCAACTCGCGGCTGGAGGACGAAATGGAGCGCGTGCGCCTGCGCCGCGTGTTCACCCAGAAGCTCGATTCGGTGGTGGGCTACCTGCTGCCGCTCAAGCCCGCCGAGACCCATCAGACGAAGGGTGTGCGCTGGACCACTGGCTCCTGGTTCCTGCGCGACGAGCGCCTGTACCTGATGCCGGGCGACTCCCCAATGGGGCTGCGCCTGCCGCTGGACTCCCTGCCCTGGGTCAAGGAAGCCGACTACCCCTACCTGGTGGAGCAAGACCCTTCTACCCCGCGCGGTCCGCTGCCAACACGCAGCGCGATGGCCGCGCGCTACACCGCGGGCACCGACCGCGCCAGCGAGGCACCCCGCAAGACCCAGACGCCTTCGGGAGCGGCCTCGCGCCTGGCCACCACCAACGCCCTGGCGCCCGGACAGGCCGAGCCCAAGGGATTCGACCGAGCACCCCACCTCAACGAGTCGGCCCACTGGATCACGCGCACCGCGCTGTGCGTGGAGGTCCGCGACCCGCGCCGCGCCAGTGGCCCCAAGGCCGAAATGGCGGGCCAGGCGTCTGCGGTGCTCTACGTCTTCATGCCGCCGCTGGAAACACTGGAGCAGTACCTGGAACTGCTCGCCGCCATCGAAGCCACGGCCGAAGAACTGAAGATGCAGCTGGTGCTGGAGGGCTACCCGCCACCCCGCGACCCGCGGCTGAAGCTGCTGCAGGTCACACCCGACCCGGGCGTGATCGAGGTCAACATTCACCCGGTGACCCATTGGCGCGAACTGGTGAAGAACACCGAGTTCCTCTACAACGCGGCATTCGAGTCGCGCCTGTCGGCCGAGAAATTCATGACCGATGGCCGCCACACCGGCACCGGTGGCGGCAACCACTTCGTGATGGGCGGCGCCACGCCGGCCGACAGCCCGTTCCTGCGCAAGCCCGAACTGCTGGCCAGCCTGCTGCTGTACTGGCACAACCACCCGTCACTGAGCTACCTGTTCAGCGGCATGTTTGTGGGCCCCACCAGCCAGGCGCCGCGGGTGGACGAAGCCCGCAACGATCAGCTGTATGAGCTGGAGATCGCCATCGAGCAGATCTACAAAAACCGCGAGGTGTATGGCCAGAGCATGCCGCCATGGATCGTCGACCGCACGCTGCGCAACATCCTGATCGACGTCACCGGCAATACCCACCGCAGCGAATTTTCGATTGACAAGCTGTACTCGCCCGACTCGGCCACCGGCCGCCTGGGCCTGCTGGAGTTACGCGCCTTCGAGATGCCGCCACACCCGCACATGAGCAGCGTGCAGCAGCTGCTGCTGCGTGCGCTGGTGGCCCGGTTCTGGAAGAGCCCGTACCGCGCGCCGGCCACCCGCTGGGGTACCGAGCTGCATGACCGCTTCATGCTGCCGACCTTCATCCAGCAGGACTTTGCCGATGTGATCGCCGACATGAACCGCGCCGGCTACGCGTTCGACACCAGCTGGTTCGCGCCACATTACGAGTTCCGGTTCCCCATGATCGGCGCAATCCACACCGCGGGCATGGCGCTCACGCTGCGCAACGCGCTGGAGCCCTGGCACGTGATGGGCGAAGAGAGCGCGGCCGGTGGCAATGCGCGCTATGTGGACTCATCGCTGGAGCGCATCGAGGTGTTGGTGACCGGCATGAACCAGAGCCGCTACGTGGTCACCTGCAACGGCAAAGCCCTGCCGCTGCAAAACACCGGCACGGTGGGGGAATACGTGGCCAGCGTTCGCTACAAGGCATGGAACCCGCCCAGCAGCCTGCACCCCACCATCGGCGTGCACGCGCCGCTGACCTTTGACATCGTGGACACCTGGTCCAAGCGCTCCATCGGCGGCTGCGAGTACCACGTGGCCCACCCGGGCGGCCTCAGCTACGAGAACCTGCCGGTGAATTCGTTCGAAGCGGAGAGCCGCCGGCTCTCGCGCTTCAAGGCCATGGGGCACACGCCCGGGCCGATGGTCATTCCACCGGCCACCATTCACGTGGCGGGCAGCCGAGAGTTTCCGTTCACCCTCGATCTGCGACACACCCGCTGATCGCTACCCCGATTTCTCAAGAAAACCTCACACATGGCAACTCTCAATTTCATCGGCGGCGAAAAAGGCGGCGTGGGCAAATCCGTGGCGGCGCGCGTGCTGGCGCAGTACTTCATTGACAAGGGCCAGCCCTTCACCGGCTTCGACACCGACCGCTCGCACACCTCATTCGCCCGCTTCTATGCCGACTACGCATCGCCCGTGGTGGTGGACAGCTACGAGGGCCTGGACCAGGTGGCGGGCGTGTTCGAGGAGGTGCCGGCCAGCGGCGTGCGCGCCAGCGTGATCGTCGATCTTGCCGCGCAGACCGCGGCTCCACTGTCGCGCTGGATCCGGGACTCCGATCTGCTGTCGCTGCTCGCGAGCATGGACGTTACGGTCAACTTCTGGCACATGGCCGATGCCGGGCAGGACTCGATCGCGCTGCTCGATCGCCTGGTCAACACCTTCGGCCCGGGCCCCAATTACCTGGTGGTGAAGAACGAAGGCCGAGGCAGCGATTTTTCGCAGCTGGAGCAGTCAGCGGCCCTGAAGAAAACCCTTGCGCTGGGTGGGCGGGTGGTGTCGCTGGGGCAACTGCACGAAGGGAGCATGCGCAAGATTGACCGCAGCAACGCCAGTTTCTGGTCGGCCATCCACACCACCTCCGGGCCCGATGCCCTGGGCATGCTGGAGCGCCAGCGGGTGAAGACCTGGCTTCGCAACACCTACGCCACCTTCGACACCCTGCCGCTGCGCTGATCGCAGCGCGCATCCGGGACGCAGCGGCCACCGCCGCGGCCGCTTGCGTGCTCCTCCACACAGCCCGCTGAAGCCGGAGCATCTGCTGTGAATGGCAACGGGCATACTCAGCCTCAGTGACACCGAAACCCACCCATTCCCTGTTCGGCGACCTGGGCCCCGGCACGCCCGCCGACTGGGCGCTCTCGCTGTCCGTGCCGGCCGACCGCGGCCACCGCGACGAGCTGCGCGGTGTTGCCATGAGTGGCCAGGGCGCGCCGGCTGCGCTGGAGCCCACCTGGGCCAGCTTTTTCGAGCACGTGGGCGCCGACGGCTTCACCGACCTGAACCGGCGACACGACAACCTGCAGCGCCAGATCCGCGACAACGGTGTGACCTACAACGTGTACGCCGATGCCGACCGCGGCCTGCGGCGGCCGTGGGCGCTGGATCTGTTTCCGATGATCGTTGGCGCCCAAGACTGGGCACAGATCGAGTCTGGCGTGTTGCAACGCACCCGGCTGCTCAACGCCGTCATGGCCGACATGTACGGCCAGCGCGAACTGCTGCACAAAGCCATGCTGCCAGCAGCTCTGGTGCAGGGCCATCCGGGCTATCTGCGCGCCATGCAGGGCGTGACGCCGCCCGGTGGCACCTGGCTGCACATTGTCGGCTTCGACCTCGCGCATGGCCCCGACGGCCGCTGGTGGGTGGTGGGCCAGCGCACCCAGGCACCTTCCGGACTGGGTTACCTGCTGGAAAACCGCATCGCCATCGGGCGCCAGTTTCCCAAGGCGTTTGCGGAAATGAAGGTGCAGCGGCTGGCGTCCAGCTACCGCTCACTCGTCGAAGGCATCAAGCTGCTGACGCCTGAGGGCGCGAACGCGCGCATCGCCCTGCTCACGCCTGGGCCCTACAACGAAACCTATTTCGAACACGCCTACCTCGCGCGCTATCTCGGCCTCACGCTGGTGGAGGGCAACGACCTCACCGTGCGCGACCAGCGGCTCTACCTCAAGACCCTCAAAGGCCTGGAGCCGGTGCACGCCCTGATCAAGCGGCTGGATGACGAGTGGCTCGATCCGCTGGAGCTGCGAGCCGATTCCACGCTGGGCGTACCCGGGCTGCTGCAGGTGTTGCGGGCAGGCAACCTGGTGCTGGCCAACGCGCCGGGCTCAGCGCCGCTGGAGTCCAGCGCCCTGCTCGGCTTCCTGCCCGCCATCAGCCGGCACCTGCTCGGTGAAGAGCTGCAATTGCCCTCGCTGGCCACCTGGTGGTGCGGCGAGGAAGCGGCGTTGCGCGAGGTGCTGCCCCTGATCAAGACCAGCGTGATCAAGCCCACCTACCCGCGCTCGGGACAACACAGCGTGATGGGCCAAAGCCTGAGCCCCCGGGAGCTCGACGAATGGTCGGGCCGCATGGCCCGCCACCCGGAAGACCACACCGTTCAGGCCTGGCTACCGCTGTCACAAACCCCGACCTGGGCCAACCAGCGGCTGATGCCGCGCTCTGCCATGTTGCGCGTGTTCGCGCTGGCCGATGGGCCAAATTCCTGGCGGGTGCTGCCTGGCGGCCTGGTCCGCCTGGCACCGCGCGGCCAGCTCATCGCGGCCATGCAGCGCGGTGGCAGCAGCGCCGACTGCTGGGTGCAGACCGAGGGCGCGGTCGACCACACCAGCCTGCTGCATTCGGCGCCCAGCACGCTGGCGCTGGCCAGCCAGCCGCGCACCGTGACGAGCCGGGCGGCTGAAAACCTGTTCTGGCTCGGGCGTTACACCGAGCGGGCCGAAAACGCCATCCGCATCGCCCAGATCGCGCTCGATGAACTGGGCGGCGAAGAGGCCAGCTCATCGCGGGTGCTGGCCTGGATCAGCGCCATGGCGCGCGAAAACTCGCTGGTGCTCGACGACGTGCCGTCGGCCGAGCAATCGGTGCGCGTCTTCACCCGCTCACTGGTGGCCAACCTCGCGCCGCCCGACCCCAGTCTGGCCGCGCAATCGTTCAGCGTGGGCTACAACCTGCGCGCGCTGCGGGGTGCGGCGTCCCAGGTGCGCGAGCGCCTGTCGCAGGAACAGTGGAAGCTGGTGGAACGCGCCGAAGCCACCTTCTCACGCGACTGCGCCGCCCTGTCGATCGACGCCGACTACGTGAGTGCCGAGGCACGCGCGGCGCTGCAAGGCGCCAGCGAGCTGCTGGCGGCCATCACCGGTTCGCAGACCGATCGCATGGTGCGCGATGACGGCTGGCGCCTGCTGTCGATGGGCCGCCACATCGAGCGCCTGATCACCCTGTCGCGGGCGCTGGCGCTGGCGCTGGAACACCGCTGCGTGCACGACATGGCGGGCTTCGAGGCGGTGGTGGCGCTGTTCGACAGCACCATCACCTTCCACGCGCAATACCAGCAGCGGCGCGACATGGTGGCGCTGGTCGACCTGCTGGTGATGGACCGCGACAACCCGCGCTCGCTGGCCTGGGTGGTGCAGACGCTGCGGTCGCGCCTGGGCAAGCTGGCCATCAGCGCAGCGCCCCACGACGCCACGCTCGCCCTCGCCCTGCCCGATCCCGACCACTGGGTGCTAAGCGATCTGAGCAACTGGGACCGAGCGCCCGACGGTCAGCGCCGCTGGACCGCTTTGAGCGCTTTGCTGAAGACCTGCCAGATGGCGGCCGGCGCGCTCTCGGAAGAGATCACGCACTTGCACTTCAGCCACGCCGACCGGCGCAACCAGACGCTGGGGGTATGACCATGTCACCACCATCAGCTTCCCGTTGCCCGCGTTTTCTTGTGACCGTGCGCGTGGGGCGGCCATGAGGCTTCGCATCCAGCACGAAACGCTGTACGACTACCAGGGCACGGTGGCGATGGCGCAGCACATGGTGCACCTCACGCCGCGCGAGGGCGCGGGGCAGCGCGTGTTGCGGCACCAGATCCGCATCACGCCCGAGCCGGCTGCGCGCAGCGAGACCACCGACGTGTTTGGCAACCTGCGCACCTTTTTTTCGCTGCAGGCACCCCATGAAACCCTGCGGGTCGATGCCCAGAGCGAGGTGGAAACCTGTGCGCCCTGGCCGCTGCCAGGCAGCCCGGCCTGGCGGGTTCAGAGCTGGGAATGGCTGCGCGAACATTTCCGCTACCGCGTTCAGGCGCCGTACGACCCGGCCAGCGAATTTCTGTTCACCTCGCCCCACGTGCCACGCGACGACGCCTTTGCCGCCTTCGCCCGGCCGGTCTTCACCCCCGGCTTGCCGGTGCTGGAAGCGGTGCGCGCCCTGATGGAGCGCATCCACACCGAGCTTCAGTTCGACCCCCTGGCCACCGAGGTCAACACCCCGGCGCTGCAGGCGCTGGAACAGGGCAAAGGCGTGTGCCAGGATTTTGCGCACATCATGCTGGGCTGCCTGCGCAGCCTGGGCTTGCCCGCACGCTACGTCAGCGGCTACCTGCTCACCCAGCCGCCACCGGGCAAGCCCCGGCTGATCGGCACCGATGCATCTCACGCCTGGGTGGCGCTCTATGTGCCGCTGCCTCCCGGCTTTAGCGCGCCCGATGCCGCGCCCACCCAAGGCCCTGGAGCATGGTTCGATTTCGACCCCACCAACAACCGGTGCGGCTGGGGCAGCCCGGGTGAGGACTATGTGACGCTGGCCGTGGGCCGCGATTTTGCCGACGTGTCACCCATGCGCGGCGTGATCCAGGGCGGCGCTGCCCACGAACTCAGCGTGGCGGTCACGGTGGCGCCCCCGGAAGAATGGGACCAGCTCGCCGCGCCAGCCCCTGCCCTGCAGGCGACGCAGTCACAGTCCCAATCGCAAACCCAGACACCCGCCTGATGCGCCGGGCCAGCCCAGTGGCCCGCACCCTGCGCGCACCGACCCAGCGCCATCTGCGCGCTGGATGCAGCTCGCTTCTGGCCCACCCATAGAATCAGGCCACCCCAACCACCACACAACCTAGGAAGTATTCCCATGAGCGTTTACGACAAACTGGCCGAACTCAACATCGAGCTGCCACCCGTGTCTATCCCCGCCGCCGCCTATGTGCCCTTCGTGCAGACGGGCAACCTGATCTTCCTCAGCGGCCACATCGCAAAAAAAGACGGCAAGCCCTGGGTGGGTCAGGTTGGTCTGAACATGACCACCGACGAGGCCAAAGCCGCCGCGCGCGCCGTGGCCGTCGACCTCATGGGCACGCTGGCCGCCGCCTGCCTGGCGGTCAACAAAGACCTGAACCAGGTCAAGCGCATCGTGAAGGTGATGAGCCTGGTCAACAGCACCGCCACCTACACCGAGCAGCATTTGGTCACCAACGGCTGCAGCGAACTGCTGGGCCAGGTGTTCGGCCCGCAGGTGGGTGCACACGCACGCAGCGCGTTTGGCGTGGCGCAGCTGCCGATGGGAGCTTGTGTGGAGATCGAGCTGATCGCCGAACTGGGGTGACTGCCTGAGGTTTGAGCGCTGGCGATCAGTAATCGCCGCCGCCGGCCAGGCTTTCGAACCGGGTGAGCATGTTCAGGAAAGCGAGCTTCACCGTGCCGGTGGGGCCGTTTCGCTGCTTGCCGATGATGATCTCGGCCACGCCTGGCTCCTTGCAGGCGTCCTTGGTGTAGTACTCGTCGCGGTAGATGAACATGATGATGTCTGCGTCCTGCTCGATGGCGCCGGACTCGCGCAGGTCGCTCATCATCGGGCGCTTGTCGGTGCGGGTCTCCACACTGCGGTTGAGCTGCGACAGCGCGATCACCGGGCACTGCAGCTCCTTGGCAAGCATCTTCAGGCCGCGCGAAATCTCGCCCAGCTCGGAGGCCCGGTTGTCGCCATCGCCACCGCTGCCGCTCATGAGCTGCAAATAGTCCACCACGATCAAACCCAGCTTGCCGCACTGGCGCGAGAGGCGGCGCGCGTTGGCGCGCAGCACCGAGCTGGTGAGGCCCGGGGTTTCGTCGATGTGCAGCGACACGTTGCGCAGCTTCTCGATCGCCTCGGTCAGGCGCGGCCATTCGTCATCGGTGAGCTTGCCGTTGCGCAGGTGGGTCTGGTTGATGCGGCCAATGGAGCCCACGATACGCACCGCCAGCTGGGAGGCGCCCATTTCCATCGAGAACACTGCCACCGGCAGTCCTTCATTGAGCGCCACGTGCTCGGCGATGTTGATCGCAAACGCGGTCTTGCCCATGGAGGGGCGCGCGGCCAGCACCACCAGATCGCCCGCCTGCAAGCCTGAGGTCATGCGATCCAGGTCGACAAAGCCGGTGGGCACACCGGTGATGTCGTTGGGGTTGTCGGCCATCTCCTGCACCCGGTCGAGCAGCTCGACGACCAGCGTGTCCATGCCCTGGAAGCCCTCCTTCATGCGCGAACCCTCTTCCCCGATGTGGAAGATTTTCTGCTCCGCTTCATCCAGGATCTTGTCGACCGCGCGCCCCTGCGGATTGAAGGCGGAGGTGGCGATTTCGTCGCTGGCGGTGATCAGTTTGCGCAAAATGGCGCGCTCGCGCACGATCTCGGCGTAACGCCGGATGTTGGCCGCGCTGGGCACGTACTGCGCCAGCGAGTTCAGGTAGGCCAGCCCGCCGGCATCGTCGGCCTTGCCGAGGTTTTGCAGATGCTCATAGACGGTCACCACATCGGCCGGCTTGCTGGCATTGACCAGCGTGGCCACCGCCGAGTAAACCAACCGATGCTCGTAGCGATAGAAATCCGAGTCGTTGACCAGGTCGGCCACCCGGTCCCAGGCGCCGTTGTCCAGCAGCAGCCCGCCCAGCACGCTGGACTCGGCTTCGATCGAGTGCGGGGGCACGCGCAGCTGGGCCAGCTGGGTATCACCCGGCAGGGTGAGGTCGTCCAGACCGGCGTCGAAAGAGGAGAAAGGGGTCGAAAAAACGGCTGACATGCGGATCGTGGAATGGCTGACGGGCAATCGGCCATGGTACGCCGCTAGAGCGCCGACGTCATGGAACAAGGCTGTGGATAACGGGTGCAAATGCCGTGCACAAGCGCGGCCATCTGCGATGGCTGGGCCTCCGGTGCCAGGTTGCAGCGCCCAACAAAAAAGCCGCCAACCCAGCGGGTGGCGGCCTCGGTTCGGGACGCCTAAGCGCCCCGCCGTCAGGATGCGATCAGGCGGTTTCGCCGAGCACCGACACCGGCACTTGCACCGTCACGTCGGTGTGCAGGTGCACGTTCACCGTGTAGTCACCCACGTTCTTGAGTAGACCGTTGGGCATACGCACCTGGGCCTTGCTGACCGCGAAGCCCTGCTTGACCAGGTCTTCAGACACGTCATGGTTGGTCACCGAACCAAACAGTCGGCCATCCACGCCGGCTTTCTGGGTCAGCTTGACCGTCACGGCGGCGAGCTTGGCGCCGAGCGCCTGGGCTTCGGCCAGCTTGGCCGCGGCCAGCTTTTCGAGGTCGGCACGGCGGGCTTCGAAATCGGCAATGGCCGACTGGGTGGCACGGCGCGCACGGCCCTGCGGGATCAGGAAGTTCCGGGCGTAGCCGTCCTTGACCTTGACCACATCGCCCAGGGCGCCGAGATTGACAACTTTGTCGAGCAGAATGATTTGCATGTCAGGCTCTCTTTCAGGCGCGGTGCTGGTCGCTGTAGGGCAGCATGGCCAGGAAGCGGGCGCGCTTGATGGCTGTGTTGACCTGACGCTGATAGAAGGCACGGGTGCCGGTCAGACGCGCGGGGATGATCTTGCCGTTCTCGGCGATGAAGTCACGCAGGACGTCGATGTCCTTGTAGTCAACTTCTTCCACGTTGGCCACGGTGAAGCGGCAGTAACGCTTGCGCTTGAACAGCAGCGACTGGGTGTTGCGCTTGGGGCGCTTGTCTTTGTTGAAACGTTTGGGTGAAGCCATGATGGGCCCTTCCTATGTCTTGCTGAAATCTTGGATGTGGAACAACAGGCCTTTGCCGTTGCGCGCATTGGTCAGGAAACCGCGAAAGCTGTAACTCGAATCCAGGCCCGATCGGGCCAGGGTTTCGGCGTGTGCCCCAAAGGCCACCGCACGAAGTTGCAGCTTCACCTGTCTCGGCGTGTCCATTTCCATCACCTCGGAACCGTGCTCCAGCACGATGTTCAAGGCGGGTATGCCAGCCGGGGTGTAGCGCAGGCCATGGACCTGCACCACCGAAGCTGACAACTGGAATTGGTTCACTGCCTGCCGATCGCGCGAGGCAATCAGGCGGCTGTGCGCTCCTGGAAACCTGAGCGATCGGGACGGTCCGAGCGGTCGGCGCGGTCATGGGCGGGCGGCTGTAGCTTGCGAGCTTCCTCGCGCTCAACCGACTTCATCATGCTCGAAGGACCCGTTTCGGCCTTCTTGCGCAGCACCGTGAGGTGGCGCAGCACGGCGTCGTTGAACTTGAAGGCGTGCTCCAGTTCGGCCATCACAGCCTGATCCGCTTCGATGTTGACGCACAGGTAGTGCGCCTTGGACAGCTTGTTGATCTGATAGACCAGCTGACGCCGACCCCAGTCTTCAACGCGATGGATCTTGCCGTTGCCGGCCGTGATCATGCCCTTGTAGCGCTCCAGCATGGCTGGCACCTGCTCGCTTTGATCCGGGTGGATCAGCAAGACGATTTCGTAATGACGCATGAACTCTCCTTGTGGATGACCCCGCGCCAAACAAGCTGTGGCACTGGAATCGGGTGGAAGCTGCCCCCGGCGTCGGTCGGGGTGCAGCAAGGCGAAGCCCATGATTCTAACCGTTTCTCGCCCTGACCAGCCAGCGGCCGGCAGACAAACTCAACGCGACCGGGTGTCAACGTCGTCGGGCAGTCGCGGATAGCGCACGTATTCCACCAGGGCCTGCACCCGCGGCCCGGGTGGCGGCATCAGCAGGCTGATCAGCACAATCACCGCAAAACCAGCGGGCACGCCAAACAGACCCGCCGAAATGGGCTGGATGCCCCACCACAAGTCCACCGGCGCCGTGACGCCAAACACCTCACGCAGCCAGGCCTGGTTCATCGCCATGTAGTACAGCGTCACGCCCAAGCCAGTGACCATGCCGATGGAGGCGGCCAGACCGTTGGTGCGTTTCCAGAAAATGCCCAGCACCAGCGCGGGGAAAAACGCGGACGCGGCGAACGAAAACGCGGCGGACACCAGGAACAGGATGTCGGCCGGCCGCTGGGCCGCCAGGTAGGCCGCCGCCAGCGCCACCACCAGCAGCAACACCTTGGAGATGGTGACGCGCCGCGCGGTGGAGGCGTTGGGGTCGAGCATCTTGTAATAAATGTCATGCGACAAGGCGTTGGCAATGGTGAGCAACAGGCCGTCGGCGGTGGACAGGGCCGCGGCCAGCCCGCCCGCGGCCACCAGGCCGGCAATCACATACGGCAGGCCGCCGATCTCGGCGGTGGCCAACACGATGATGTCGCCGTCGATGGTCATTTCGTTGAGCTGCAACAGACCGTCCCGGTTGATGTCGGACAGCGAGAGCAGCGAGGGGTCGACCTTGTTCCACGAGCCCACCCAGGCCGGCAGCTGGTCGAACGGCGTGCCCACCAGCCCGTTGAACACCTCAAATTTCACCAGCACCGCCAAAGCGGGCGCGGTGAAATACAACAGCACGATGAACAACAACGACCAGGTGACCGATTCGCGCGCCTGCTTCACGCTGGGCACGGTGTAGTAGCGCATCAAAATGTGCGGCAGCGCTGCAGTGCCGACCGTGAGGCAGAACACCAGCGCGAGGAAATTGCGGCGCGATTCGTCAAACGTCTGTTGCTCCGCCGGATCGCCATCGGGATCGCCCGCAAACTGGGCTGCGTGTGGCGGCATGCCATTGAGCGGCCGGCTCTTGGTTTGTGCTTCTGCCAGTTCCCTGCTCCAGGTGGCCCGGGCAGTGGCGGCGTCTCGGGGCAGCGCGGACACCGCTTTCTCCGCCGCCGAAATCTCGCGCGACGGTGCGTTGGCCGCGCGCAGCCGGGCCAGCCTGGCTTCAGCGGCTGCCTTGTCTGCAGCCAGCGCCGCCGCCGGATCGGCCAGCTTGCGCTGCAGCAGCTGGGCACGCTCGCGGTACAGCGCCCGCACCTCCAGCTCCTTGGGGTCGCTGGTCAGCAGGCGCTCTTTGGCGGTCACCTGCTCCAGCTGTACGCCATAAATGGCCTGCGGCACCGGCACCCCGGTCTGCTTCACCGAAAGCCAGACCACCGGCAGCAGGTAGGCCACGATCAGCACAATGTATTGCGTGACCTGCGTCCAGGTGACGGCACGCATGCCGCCCAGGAAAGAGCACACGAGCACGCCACCCAGGCCCAGAAACACCCCGAGCTCAAACGCCACGCCGGTCAGGCGCGAGGTGATGAGGCCGACGCCATAAATCTGTGCCACCAGGTAGGTGAACGAACACAGAATGGCCGCAAACACACCGATAAAACGAGGCAGATTGCCGCCATAGCGCTCACCGAGAAAATCGGGGATGGTGAACTGGCCGAACTTGCGCAGGTAGGGCGCGAGCAGCAGCGCCACCAGGCAATAGCCACCGGTCCAGCCCATGATGAACGCCAGCCCGCTGTAGCCGGTGAGGTAGAGCGTGCCGGCCAGGCCGATGAACGAGGCGGCCGACATCCAGTCGGCGCCAGTGGCCATACCGTTGTACATGGCCGGCACCCGCCGGCCCGCCACGTAATACTCGGTGGCGTCGGTGGTGCGGCTCATGATGCCAATGCCGGCGTACAGCGCGATGGTGGCGATCAGGAAGATGAAACCGATCCAGTCGCGCGACAGCCCCAGCTGCTCCAGCCCCGCGAGCAGTACGACAAACAGCAGAAAACCCAGCGTGTACCAGCGGTAGACCCGGTTGAGCTGGCGTTTGAAGGCGCGGTTGTACGCGGCCTTCGGGCTGGGCGGATCGGGTGGACGGGACACGACTCAGGGCTCCTCTTCGTCGGCACCGCAGCGCACATCGAGGCGGTTCATGTACCAGGCGTAGAAGGCCACGATCAGCAGATACACCACCAGCGCACCCTGCGCACCGACCCAGAAGCTGAACGGCCAGCCGAAAAAGCGGAAGTTCAGCTCGCGCGCGAAGTAGCTCACACCAAAGGTCACGATCAGCCAGATCAGCAGCAAGAACGCGGTGACCCAAAGGTTGCTGCGCCAATGGCGCTCGCGGGCGCTGGTCATCGACCCGCCCAGTGCACGCAGCTCGCCGCCAGCCAGACCACTCGAAGAGCAGGATGGAATCGGCACATGGTTCAACCAGCAACCAGCCGCAGGCTGGTCTCGCGCTGCAACTGGGCCGCCACCTTGGGCTCGAAGCTGTTCAGGTGCACCAGCACACGCTGCGCCGCCTCGGCGTCACCACGCTCCAGATGCACCCGGGCCAGCTGATACCAGCCATGCGGGCTCAGCGGCTGCAGCTCGGTGTTGCGCTGCAAGGCGCTCACCGCATCGTCCCAGCGCCCTTGCCGAATGTGGCACAACGCCAGGCCGTACCAGGCGCGGTCCATGCCTGAGTCGATGTCCACCGCGCGGGTGAATGAACCGAGCGCCGCCGCCAGATCGCCCAGGTCCGCCTGAACGTAGCCCAGGTTGAACCAAGCGCTGGCCTGATCGGGCGCCAGCCGCACCAGGCGCACCAGATCGGGCAGCGCTTGCGCTTGTCTGCCTTGCGCCGCGAGCACATGTGCCCGCGTGGCCAGGGCGTGGCGGTTGTCGGGATCTCGAGCGAGCTGCCGTCGTGCCTGCTTCAGGGCCAGGTCGCGCGCGCCTACCGTGAGCAGCGCGCGCAGCACCGCTTGCGCCAGCAGCCGGCCCGCCAAGTTCATCACAGGCAAGCTGCGATCCCGATTGCGCGGCAGTGCGAAATCTTCCAGCCCGTGACCGCCAGCCAGGCGAAGCCCAGCAGCAGCAGCGCCACCAGCGGCAGGTGGCGCTCGATCACGATGCGCGGACTCAGCAGCCGCGCCAGCCGCAACGCGGGCAACGCCACCGCGTGCAAAAGCTGGTAGACCGCGTTGCCATCCCGGCGCTGACCGACCAGCAGCCCGAGCAGCGACCGACCCAGGACAGCCATCGCGGCCACCTCAACCACCGCTTTCAATGCCAAGATCAGAGTCAACATGTCAGTTTGGAGTCATCTGCGGGGCATTGTGGGGCGCGAACTTACCATCTTCTGACAGAGACACCAGCCCCACGCCTGATTCAGGTCAAACCCTGCCCCTCGTTTACCCGCAACAGGCGGTGGCCGGGGTGTAGCATTTGTGAAGCCCGCCATCTTTCAGACGATTCATGTCCACACCACCCCCCACCCTGAGCGACACCATTCAGGCACACCGCATCTTCGGTTTGCTCTCCCCACTGGCGCAGCAGCGGCTGGCTGAGTCGCTCACACTGCACCGCATGGACGCCGGGGACACGCTGGACTTCACCGGCGATCCAAATCCGGCACTGCAATGGCTGATCGCGGGCGAGTTGCTCCTGCTCGACGACCAGCGCCAGCCCATCCTGACCCTGCAGGCCAGCGAGTTGCTGGCGCCCACGGCACACCCGGGCGTTGCCTCGGCGCAGGCACAGACCGCCTGCGAACTCGCACGGCTGGACGCCAGCCTGGTCGACTCGCTGCGCGAGGAATCGACCGCGTTGGCCGTCTTGCTGCCGCACAACCCGCCCGGCTCCGCGGTGAAGGCACGCGAACGCAGCCAGGCCGACCCCGCGCTCAACCTCATGACCACACCGGTGCGCGCGCTGATCAAACGCGAGCCCATCACGCTGCCACCGCACACGCCCATTCGCGAGGCCGCCCGCATCATGAGCGAGCAGCGGGTGTCGTCGGTTCTGCTCGTGGAGCGGGACCACCTGTTCGGCCTGGTCACAGACCGCGATCTTCGCAACCGCGTGCTGGCTGCGGGGCTGGACGCCGCGCGTCCGGTGGCCGATATCGCCACCCTTGCACCACTGACCATTGACGTGCACAACCCCGCGTTCGACGCCCTGCTGCTGATGGCGCGACACAACATTCACCACGTGCCGGTGCTCGATGGCCAGCGCATCGTGGGCATGATCACCGCGACCGACGTCTCCGAACAGCACAGCACCTCGGCGGTGTACCTGGCGGGAGAGATTTACAAGCAGCGCAATGTGGAGGGGCTGAAGGCGGCCAGCGGCCGCATCAAACGGCTGCAGCAAAGCCTGGCCAGCGCACAGGCCTCTGCCTACAGCAGCGGGCACATCATCACCGCCATCACCGACGCCATCACCAGCCGCCTGCTGCAGCTCGCCGAGTTGCAGCTCGGCCCGGCGCCGGTGGACTATGTGTGGGTGGCGGCAGGCTCCCAGGCGCGCAACGAGCAGACCGCGAAGTCCGATCAGGACAACTGCATGGTGCTGGACGACCGCTACAACGAAGCGCAGCATGGCGCGTACTTCAAGGCGCTGGCGCAGTTCGTTTGCGACGGACTCGACGCCTGTGGCTACATCTACTGCCCGGGCGAAATGATGGCCATGACGGACACCTGGCGCCAGCCCCAGCACCGCTGGGCCGAGTATTTCTCCCGATGGACCAGCACGCCGGAACCCAAGGCACTGATGCTGACCTGTGTGTTTTTCGACCTGCGCGCGGTGCACGGCAACCATGCCCTGCTCGACGACCTGCGGCGCGACGTGCTGGGGCGCACCAAGAGCAACAGCCTGTTCCTCGCGCACATGGTGGGCAACGCCCTGCAGCACCAGCCGCCGCTGGGTGTGTTCAAAGGCATTTCCGCCATTCGCAGCGGTGAGCACAAGGGCAAGATTGACCTCAAACACACCGGCGTGGTGCCCATCGTGGATCTGGCGCGGGTGTATGCGCTCGCCGGTGGCCACGAGGCGGTCAACACCCACGACCGGCTGGTGAGCGCGGCCAGCGGTGGCGCCATCAGCGAACAGAGTGCGCGCGACCTGCGCGATGCGCTGGAATTCCTGGCCTACACCCGCATCCAGCACCAGGCGCGCCAGATCGCCGCCGGCCAGCCGCCCGACAACTTCCTGCCCTTGGCCGACGTCTCCAACTTCGAACGCAGCCAGCTCAAAGACGCGTTCACCGTGGTTCACTCGCTGCAGAACGTGATTGGTCAGCGGTATCGGATGTGATCCACCCCGCGCCGGCCCGATGCTCGGGCCGTCACCCCCCCAGGGGGCGATGCGTGTGGCCCGGCAAAGCCGGTTCCACCGCATCCTGGGTTCAAGACACGGCGTGCCTGAGAGGGCCGTGAAGTTCCAAGGGGGAGCTATTCCAGGGCACCGCGGAACCGGCTTTGCCGGGCCACCAGTGCCGCCCCCTTGAGGGGGTCGCGCTCATCGCGGCGGGGGTGGGTCACTTGTTATGCGGCGCGGGGGGGGTCAATACTTCAATCTCGCGTAGTACGTCTTCTGCGCCGCCTCGCGCGCTTGCCCCAGCGTGTGAATGCCTTTTTCGGCGAGGAGCGGGATCAGTTTCAGAAACACCTCGGCGGTGACCATCGCATCGCCCAGCGCGGTGTGGCGCCCGACGATGGTGACGTTGAAGCGCTCGGCGAGGGCCTCCAGTCGGTGCGAGTCCTGGTTCGGGTGCACCAGGGCCGAGAGCAACAGGGTGTCGAGCACCGGGTGGTCAAAGACCAGCCCGGTCTGCTTCTCCTTGAGCTGCAGGAAGCGCATGTCAAATGCGGCGTTGTGTGCCACCAGCACGGTGTCTTGCGCGAAGGCATGGAATGCCGGCAACACCTGGTCGATCGTGGGCTGGCCGCGCACCATCTCGGGCTGGATGCCATGAATCGGGATCGTGGCCGGGGGAATGGAGCGCCGGGGATCCACCAGCTGCTCAAAGCTCTCCTGGCGCAGCAGTTTGCTGTTGACGATGCGCGCCGCACCGATCTGAATGATCTCGTCGCCCTGCGACGGGTTGAGGCCGGTGGTTTCGGTGTCGAACACGGTGTAGGCCAGTTCGATCAGCGGCCGATCGTCGAGTGAGCGGGTCAGCTCGGTGGTCTTGAACAGATCGAAATCGTAGTACTCGGGGCGGCTGTCGGTGGGCAGCAAAGCGGTGGCCTCGGCCTGCTCCTGCGGGTTGGCCAACGGCAACAAAAGGCGAAAAAACGCCTGATGGCGCGCTCGCTCTCGCTCGAACCAGAAGGCGCCCGCATGGCGCTCCACCACGTCGCGCACCGTCAGCCGCGCCCCCTCGGCACCCACGCGCATCGGGTCCATTTCCCAGCCCATCACGGTCTCGGTGCTCATGGCCTGCCCCGACCACAACAGATCCAGCTGCGCCTTGCCCGCGCTGGAGGCCACCCCCAGGCGCAGTTGCACAAACTTCACCTCGAATTCGTCCTTGAGCCGACCGGCCAGGTAAACCACCGCCTGCAGCAGCGAGAAGCTCTCAACCTTGAGCCACACGCCGGGGTCCACCTCGACCGCGGAGGCGCTGAGACCGGTCACCACCTCGATGCGGCGCAGCGCCGCATTCACCAGGTCGGTGCCCAGCATGTCCTCCAGCGGCCAGCGGGTCTTCAGGCTGCTGGCCGACCCGGCCTCGAGCGCCCGCACGCGCTCGCTCAGCGCCGCTGTTTCTTCGCGAATCACGCCCATGAAGCGATCACGCATCGCCGGTTTCAGGTCGGGGTAGTCGAGCATGTCGATCGCGGCCTGCATGTTGGCCAGCGCCGACCGGCTGCCCTCGGTGAGGCTGAGCAACACCTGGTCTTTAGCCGACTCGGCCTCGTAGTCGCGCGTGATGTTCTCCAGCATCAGCACAAAGCCGGTGAGCTCGCTACCGGTATCGTCCCCGTTGTCCTGGTTCGCGGCGCGCACCGGTGCCATCTGCACCCGCAGCAACTGGCCCGCCGGCGTGGTGGTGACAAACTGGGTCGATGGTTGAGCCGCACCGCGCAACATGCGCTGCTGAATGTTCTCCAGCGCGTGCGTCACCAGCTTGCGATCAAAAACGCCATAGATCGAGCGGCCCAGGCCAATCAGTTCGGCGCCGCCGGCCACACCGGGCGCCTGCGACAGGGCGCGAAACTGCATGCGGGCTCGGTTGTTGTAAAGCAGCACCCGACCATCGAGGTTGCACTTTTCTCCGCTTCGATGCCGCGCGCCGCTTCCTGCACCCGCTGGTTCATCTGGTCGCGCAGCGCCTCCCGCTGGGCAACCAGCTGATTAAAAAGCCCCACCAGCACGCGCGTTTCCGCATTGCCCTTGGGCGTGAGCGCGCGCACCACATCGGTACGCAGCAACACCTGGGCCTCTTCCGCCAGCTGCACCGACGGCGTGACCCATTGGTCAAACCAGCGCTTGAGCGCCCAGGCAATGGCCGCCATGCCCGCGCTCCAGGTCAGGACAATCAGCGCCAGGCGATCGCCCAGCAACGCCCACACGGTCTGGCGCGCATCCGGCGCCAGCGTGGCACCCACCAGCGCCATGGTGGCAAGCAACCACAACACCGACAGCAGCGCGGCGCCACCGAGCAGCCACCAGAGGCGGCGATCGGTCTTCTGCTGGCCACTCATGCCGACTCGCCCAGCATGTCGCGCACCTTCTGCACCAACTCCTTGGTGGAAAAGGGCTTGGTCATGTAAGCGTTGGCACCCAGCGCCAGGCCCTTGGCCACATCGGTGTCGCGGCCCTTGGCGGTGAGCATGAGCACCAACGTGTCGGACAGACTCTCGCTGGCGCGCAACTCGCAGCAGACATCGAAGCCCGATTTGATGGGCATCATCACGTCGAGCAACACCAGCGCAGGCCGCTCGCGCGCGATCACGTCCATGGCTTCCTGACCGTCGCGCGCCAGCAGCACCTCGTAGCCCTCGCGCTTCATCAGGAACTCCAGCGAGATCAGGATGTTGGGTTCGTCGTCCGCAATCAGAATTTTCTTGCTCATGTGCTCTCGCTCTCCGTATTGTTGTGTTTATCGGTCATCCCGGTGCGTGCGTGTGGCAGCGAAAACCCGAACGTGGCGCCCTGCCCCGGTGTTGAGCGCAGCCACATGCGCCCGCCGAAATGCTCGACGATCTGCCGGCTGATCGGCAACCCCAGCCCGGTGCCGCCGGGGCGGTAATGGTCGTCGCCCGACACCTGCCGAAACTTCTCGAACACCACCGCCTCCTGGTCGGGCGCAATGCCCGGGCCGTTGTCCTGCACCTCCAGGGTCAGGCCCTCGGGCGTGTCGCCAAGCCGCACCTCTACCCGCCCCTGCCCGTGCGGTGCGTATTTCAGCGCATTCGACAACAGGTTCAGCACCACCTGGGTCAGCCGGTCTGCATCCGCCCGCACCGGGGGCAGCGACACCGGCAACACCAGCTCCAGCGCCACCCCCCGCTCGCGAAAGCTCTCGCGCACAGAATCCGCCACCTGCTCGACCACCTCGCGCAGATCCACCTCGGTGCTGTGCCAGTCGGCCTGTCCGGCCTCGATCTTGGCCATGTCCAGCACCTGACTCACCAGCCGGCTGAGCCGCTCGGCCTCGGCCACGATGATGCCCAGAAACTGCTGACGCTGAGCCACCTCCATGTTTTCATCGTCCCGCATCAGCTCCGACAGCGCCCTGATCGATGTCAAGGGTGTGCGCAGTTCGTGCGTCACCGACGACATGAAGTCGTCCTTCATGTGGTCCAGGCTCTTGAGCTTCTGATTGGCCTCGCGCAGCTCGGCGGTGGCCAGTTCCAGCGAGTGCGATTTTTCTTCCAGCGCGTGCGAGTAGGCGCGCAACTGCGAAGCCTCGTCGAGGATGCGCAGCACATCGTCCAGATCCAGCGCTTCCTCTTCCACCACCGAAGCCACCATGACCCGCGCTGAGGCGCTGCCGATGGCGCCAGCGAGCTGGGTCTCCACAAACTGCACCAGTCGCGCGTCGCCCGGTATGTCCTCCACGCGGGCCAGGCCCAGGCGCTGTGCATAGTCGGCAAACAGGCGCTGCGCCGGCTGCGCACCGAGAAAGCGCCCGGCCAGTGGCAACAGCGCAGACACCTGGGCTTTGCCTTGCCAGAACACCGGGTTCGTGCCGGCGGTGCGGCGGAACACGTCGACAAACAGCAAAGCCTGGCTGGTTTCCGCAGCCGATGGCGCTCGCCACAGGGACACCCCGACGTAAGCCAGCAGATTGGCCAGCAAGCTCCAGAACAGCGAATGCGTGAGGCCGTCCATGCCGCTGAGACCGAGAAACGCCTCGGGCTTGAGCAAGGTCAGGCCGAACAGCCCGTCGCGCAGGAAGCCGTCGTCGAGCCAGCCGGATTTCGCCAGCGACGGCAGCATCAGCGTGTAGACCCAGAACCCGAAACCGCAGAGCAGTCCGGCGAGAGCGCCCGAGCGGGTGCCGCCGCGCCAGTACATGCCGCCCAGAATGGCCGGCGCAAACTGCGCCACCGCGGCGAAACTGATCAGGCCAATGCTGACCAGCGCATACGCCTCGCCCGCCAGCCGGTAATAGAGGTAGCCCAGCAGCATGATGCCCAGAATGGCAGCGCGCCGGATGCCCAGCAGCAGGCCGGTGAGGTCGCCGCTGCTGCGCACGCCAAAACGCTTCATGCGCAGCAGCAGCGGCATGATCAGGTCGTTGCAAACCATGGTGGACACGGCCGTCGCCTCCACAATCACCATGCCAGTGGCCGCCGAAAGTCCGCCCACGAAGGCCGCCAGAGCCAGCACGGTGTGGCCCTCGGCCAGCGGCAGCGAGAGCACGAAGTTCTCCGGGTCCATGCGGCCCGGGCCGAAGTACAGCAGTCCGGCAAACGCGATCGGCAGCACAAACAGGTTGATCAGCAGCAGGTACAGCGGGAACACCCAGACCGCGCGCCGCAGATGCCGCTCGTCCACGTTTTCCACCACCATCACCTGAAACTGGCGCGGCAGGAACAGCGCGGCGAACAGTGCCAGCACCGTCATGCCCGCCCACTGCACGTAAGCAAACGACTGGCCTTGCCGGAAGCTGAGCAATTCGCGCAGCGACTCCACCGAGCGCGCCTGCTCGAAGATCGCCGCCGGGCTGCTGAACAGCACGAAACTGGCAAACACGCCCACCGCCAGAAACGCCAGCAGCTTGACCACCGACTCGAACGCAATCGCTGCCACCATGCCCTCGTGGCGTTCGGTGCTGTCCAGATGCCGGGCGCCAAACACCATGGTGAAGCCCGCCAGAAACAGCGCCACATACAGCGTGCTGTCACGCCACCAGCTGTTAGCGATCGGCGCGGGCTGACCCAGCGGCGAGGTGAGCACCGCATAGCCGCTGGCCACCGCTTTGAGCTGCAACGCGATGTAGGGCACGATGCCCACCACCGTGATGAGCGTCACAAGACCTGCCAAGGCGGGGCTCTTGCCATAGCGGCTGGCGATCAGGTCGGCGATCGAGGTGATGCGGTAGGTCTTGGCAATGCGAATCATCTTGCGCACCACCATCCAGCCCAGCAGCATGGCCAGCATGGGCCCGAGGTAGATCGGAAAGAACCAGACCCCCGCGGTGGCGGCCCGCCCCACGCTGCCGAAATAGGTCCAGGCGGTGCAGTAGACCGCGATCGACAGCGCATACACCCAGGGGCTGCCGATCACAGACCGCCCGGCCGCGGCGCGGCGGTCGCCCCAGTGCGCCACCGCGAACAGCAGCGCCAGGTAGGCGAACGACACGCCAAGGACGAGGTAGGCCGGCAGCATGGTGAGCGCTCGGCCGACTAGTGCCTGGCGGCTCCGTCAGCGTCGTGCCCGCGCTCCATCACCCAGGCCAGCGCCGCGATCAACGCGGCCCAGACCAGAAACAGCGCGGTGGGAAACAGCGGCAGGCCCCAGAGCGTGGCCTCGTGATCCCACAGCGCAAGCAGCGGGAAGTTGAACAAGGCCAGCGCCACAAAAAACAGGGCCACCAGCCGCTGAGCATCCAGACCTTCAAACATGCTTGTCTCCTGCTGAGGCTGTCAGACGCCT
>JAIFNE010000160.1 GCA_020047875.1 Hydrogenophaga sp. | reverse complement strand
CATAGCCTTCGCCGTGAAACTCCTCGTGCACGATGCCGGCGGCGGCCGTCATCCACTGCACCTCGCCAGGGCCGATGGTGCCGCCGCCGCCACTGGAGTCGCGGTGTGACACCTCGCCGTGGTAGACGATGCTCACCGTCTCAAAGCCCCGGTGCGGGTGCACGCCCACACCGCGGCGCTCGGTGGTGGGCTCGAAGCGGGTCGGGCCTGCGTGATCGAGCAGCAGAAACGGCGAAAACAGCTCGGCCCGGTCGTTGTAGGAAAACACGCTGCGCACCGGAAAGCCGTTGCCCACCCAGTGGCGCTGCGGGTTGCGTTGAATGAATTGAAGCGTTTTCATGGTGTGTTCAAGCTGGGTTCCTGATTGGCGGAGACCATTGTCCGCCGTGGCAACGCAGACCGCTTGCAAGCGCTCCCGTGGCGGCCATGCCGGCGCGGGTTTGAGCCAGCACCGTACGGCCGGCGCGGCGCGGGGGAGAGACAATGCCGCCCATGCGCATCGAATCCTTGCGCCAGCGCCTTCGGGCGCTGGGCGCCAATCCCCGCCACCAGCAGCGCGTGTTGCGCCTGTGGAGCCAGGCCTTGCCGCAGCGCAGCGGCCGGCGGACGCTGGAGCATTTTTTGCCCGCGGCCCTGGTGGCCGAGCTGCCCGCGGTGGAGCGCGAACTGACTGCGCTGGCCACGCTGGCCTCCGCGCATCCGGCCGAGGATGGTTCGGCGCGGCTGCTGGTGAAGCTGGCCGATGGCCAGATGGTGGAGACCGTGCTGCTGCCGCGCGACGGCGTTTGTGTGTCGACCCAGATCGGTTGCGCGGTCGGCTGTGTGTTTTGCATGACGGGCACCACCGGTCTGATTCGCCAGGTGGGCAGCGCCGAGATCGTGGCGCAGGTGGCGCTGGCGCGCAGCCTGCGGCCGGTGAAAAAGGTGGTGTTCATGGGCATGGGCGAGCCCGCGCACAACCTGGACAACGTGATGGAAGCCATCGAGCTGCTGGGCACCGTGGGCAACATCGGCCACAAAAACCTGGTGTTCTCCACCGTGGGCGACCCGCGCGTGTTCGAGGCCCTGCCGCGTGGCCCGGTCAAGCCGGCGCTGGCGCTGTCGCTGCACACCACCAAAGCCGAGCTGCGCGAACGCCTGCTGCCGCGCGCGCCGCGTTTGTCGCCCGAAGAACTCGTGCAAGCCGGTGAGGCCTACGCCCGCGCGACCGACTACCCCATTCAGTACCAGTGGACGCTGCTCGACGGCATCAACGACGGCGATGACGAGCTCGACGGCATCGTGCGCCTGCTCACAGGCAAATACGCCATCCTCAACATGATCCCGTTCAACGCAGTGGACGGCATGCCCTTCACCCGCCCGAGCTGGGAAAAAGCCGCGGCCATTGCCCGCCACCTGCACCGGCGCGGCATCCTCACCAAGCTGCGCCAGTCGGCCGGGCAGGATGTGGACGGCGGTTGCGGGCAGCTGCGGGCGCGGGCCGAGAAGCCGGCGCGGCGGGTGATTGCGTTGGCGCCCGGTTGAGCGGCGTGGTGGCGTCACGGCCCCCGGCGTTCGATCGCTGCACGGCACAATTGGGCCGAATTTCAATTCAATCAGCACTTACGCAAAGCCGTCAGGGCTAGGCGCGAAGCTGCAGACAGTACGAACCTACGGCAAGGCGAAGCAACAACGCCACGGCGATTTTGCGTAAGTCCTGTCGCTCTTCGGGCTGCGCGCGTCGCTCGGCCGTGGCGTTTTTACCTCCCCTCTATGTGGTTCCAACTTCCGTCTCTGTTTGAGCTGACCGATCCCGCCACCGTGGCCCGGGCATTGCAGTTGTACCGCGGGCAAAAGGTGCTCACCCTTGCGGGCGAGCCAGGCCCAAGCGCGAAGCCCGACCACTGGCGCTTGACGGGTAGCGTGCAGGGATCGCTGCGTTCGCCGTACCGGGTGCTGGTGGATCTGTACCTCATGCCAGACGGCCAAACCGTGGACCGCTGGTCCAGCCGCTGCGATTGCCCGGTGGACGCGCAGTGCAAACATGCGGTGGCGCTGCTGATCAAGTTGGCCTACCAGGGCGAGCGCCTGATCGGTGGCGTGCCCGAAGCGGGCGCGCCAGCGCTCACGCCAGAGGAGCGAGCGCAACAGGCCGCGGAGTTGGAGCGCCAAAGAGCGCTGGCCGCTGAGCAGCGACTTCGCCAGGCGCAAACCGTGCAGGCCGAGCGCTGGCTACAGGCCAGCGAATCGATGCCGGGGGAAAACGCTCACCGCGGCGCGCCGTTTGGGCTGGGGCGCGCTCGGGAAATGGTGATGTCACCCATCTACCTGCTGCGCCTGGACACCTTGCAGTCTCAGCCCGCTCAGGCGTCAGCGAAACCGCTGTTGCGCATCGCGCTGGGGGCGTCGTCCACCAAGGTCAAGGGCGGGTGGGCCAAGCCCCGACCCGTGTCGCCTAGCTATTTCCTTGCCGCCTCCGGCTACAGCCACAAGGTAGAACTGACCGAGCCCGATCACGACATCCTGGCCCTGCTGGGCGCTCTCCCGAGCGACCTCTACCGCTACGGTGCGCCAGACGATTGGCGCCTCAACACGGTGGCCGCCGCCATGGTGCTGGAGCGGGCCGCCGCCACCGGCCGCCTGTTCTGGCGCGAAGAGGGCGGCGGCATCGGCGAGCCGATGGCCTGGGGTCCGCCGCTTGCGCTCTCCTGGCACTGGGTGGAGCGAGCGGGCAGCGCGCCTGAAGACAGTCTGTGGCAGCTCCAGCCGCAGCTCTCAGCGCCGCAGGCGGTGTTGTGCGCCAACCAGCCCATGCTCTACCTCGACCCCACCCGCCACGTTTGTGGGCCGGTGGCCGGCGGTGGCGACGCGCAGGCCCGGGCACTGCTGGAAGCGCCCGCGCTGCCGCTGCACGTGATGCAAAAAAACCCGGTGGCGCTGCTGCGCCGCCTCGGCGCTGCGGTGGCACCACCCCCGGTGTTGCCCACCATGCGGCGCGTTGGCGGTGTGCCGCTGTGGCGGCTGCACCTTTCCCGCCAGCCTGTGCTGGAACCCGATGCGCCCAGCGATCACCCTGCGCTTTTCGTGCAGTTGGACTTTGACTACGAAGGCTGTCAGGACTGGTGGCCGCACGAACAAAACCCGGTGGTCTTTGAGCGTGACGACGGCGAAAGACTGCTCTTGCAACGCGATCTCACCAGCGAGGCCGAAGCGCTGCAGCGCTTGAACGAGCTGGACTTGCAGCTGCTGGAGGACGGCATCTTTGTGATGTCTGAGCGCGTTCACCCCACGCGCTGGCTGCATTGGGCCGAAGCGCAGTTTCAGCCGCTGCGCGACGCGGGGTTCATCGTCGAGATGGATGCCGACCTGCGCCACTGGGTGCGCCCGGCGGGCGATCTGCTGGTGGACATGTCGGCCCAGGGCGACGCCGAAACCTCGGCCTGGTTCGACCTCTCACTCGGCCTGGAGGTCGACGGCCAACGCATCAACCTGTTGCCCGCCCTGCCGCAAATCATTGCCGAGTTGCGCCAGGCGGAGCAAGGCCCCGAGCCGGTCTGGCCGGAGAGCCTGTATCTGCCCACACCCGACGGCCAGGGGTTTTACCGCGTGGCCACCGCGCCGCTCAAGCCCTGGCTCGATGGCCTGCTGGAGCTGTTTGACGAGCGCGCCAAAGACTTCAACGCCGACGCCCTGCGTCTGTCGCGGATCGACGCCCTGCGCGCCCGCGTGGCGCTGGGCGAAGGCGTGGTCTGGCAAGCCGCGCAAGCCCTGAGCGAACTGGCCGAGCGGCTCAAAAGCCAAACCGCTTTGCCCACCACACCGCTGCCCGCAGGCCTGCGCGCCGAGCTGCGCCCTTACCAGCAGCAGGGCCTGGACTGGTTGCAGTTTTTGCGCAGCCACGGCCTGGCCGGCATCCTCGCCGACGACATGGGGCTGGGCAAAACCTTGCAAACACTGGCCCACATTCAGTGCGAAAAAGAGGCCGGACGGCTCGACCGCCCCGCGCTGGTGGTGGTGCCCGTGAGTCTGCTGGGCAACTGGCAGCGCGAGGCCGCGCGCTTTTGTCCTGGTTTGCGCTGCCTGGTGCTGCACGGCGCCGAGCGCCACGGCCACGCCACCGACATGGCCCAGGCCGATCTGGTGGTCACACCCTACTCGCTGCTGCACCGCGACCGGGAGCGCTGGCTGGCGCAAGCCTGGCACCTGGTGGTGCTCGACGAGGCGCAAAACATCAAAAACGCCGCCACCCAGGCCTCGCAGGTGGTGGGCGAACTCAACGCACGCCACCGGCTCTGCCTGTCGGGCACCCCGATCGAGAACCATCTGGGCGAAATCTGGAGCCTGTTCCATTTTCTGATGCCCGGTTTTCTGGGCAGTCAGGCGCGCTTTGCCCAGCGCTTTCGCCACCCGATCGAAAAGCACGGCGACGCGACGCGCCTGGCCCAGCTGCGCGCCCGCCTCACCCCCTTCATCTTGCGGCGCACCAAGCAGCTGGTGGCCAGCGAGCTGCCGCCCAAGGTCGAGACGGTGATGTCGGTTGAGCTGGTCGGAAAGCAGGCCGACCTGTACGAGACCATCCGCCTGAGCATGGAAAAAGCCGTGCGCCAGGCCATCACCGACAAGGGTCTGGCGAAATCGCAAATCGCCATCCTGGACGCGCTGCTCAAGCTGCGCCAGGTCTGCTGCGACCCACGGCTGGTGAAAACCGCGGCTGCGGCCAAAGTGAAGACCTCGGCCAAGCTGGAGCAGCTCATGGAGCTGCTGCCCGAGATGCTGGCCGAGGGGCGGCGCATCTTGTTGTTCTCGCAGTTCACCTCCATGCTCAGCCTGATCGAAGACGAGTTGCGCCAGCGCAAACTGACCTGGGTCAAGCTCACCGGCCAGACGCAAAAGCGCGACGAGGTCATCAGCCGCTTCACCCGTGGCGAGGTACCGATCTTTCTCATCAGCCTGAAGGCCGGTGGCGTGGGGTTGAACCTGCCGCAGGCCGACACCGTGATTCACTTCGACCCCTGGTGGAATCCCGCCGCCGAAAACCAGGCCACCGATCGAGCCCACCGCATCGGCCAAACCCAAAGCGTGTGGGTGATCAAACTGGTGGCCCAAGGCACCATCGAAGAGCGCATTCTGGCGCTGCAAGAACGCAAGGCAGAACTCGCTCGCGAGCTCTACAGCGGTGCCGCCGCCCGCAAGCAGCCGCTGTTCACCCAGGACGATGTGAAGGCGCTGCTGTTGCCGATGGGGTGAGAGGCTGCTGCAACAACGCCTCGCTCGGCGGCCGCAGCCACGCTCCAGCCCGACCTTGCGCGCCGGCCCGCCAATGCACCTGGTCACCTCAACCGAGTGGCTCTGTGAGTCGTGCCGGGCGGCGGTGCGATGGGTCGCTCAGCAGTTGCCCCGGGAGCGTCGGTTGACGTCGCCCCTCAAGCAAGACTTTGCCAGGCGCGTCGAAACCGCAGCATCGCAAATTGACACGGCTCGACACCTTCGGCGCGAAGGCCGCTAAGTGATCGAGTGAGCGGTTCCAAGAGCGGCAGTACTGCAAGCCTTGGTGCGTCTGCCGTGCGACCCCAGGTCAGAAAGACAAAGTGAATCGGCCCAGCGCACTCAGTGCAGCGTCATCGGGTGCGAAGGGGTCTTGCTCGTACCGTGGCTGCGCGTGGTTCGTAGCGCACGGGCCAAATGGCATGGATCCCAACAACATGCTTTACTTTTAAATCATTAGTGTTTAAAGTAAAACCGCGCTGTCAAAAGAGCGGCAGCAACTGGCAACCCTAGGAGATGTGATGAAGATCGTGTGCATAGGTGGTGGCCCGTCCGGACTGTATTTCGCGCTGCTGATGAAGCAGGCGAATCCGGCGCACGACATCATGGTGGTTGAGCGTAACAAGCCGTACGACACCTTTGGGTGGGGTGTGGTGTTTTCCGACGCCACCATGGACAACATGCGTATCCACGATCCCGAAACGGCCGCTGAGATCCAGCATGCGTTCAACCACTGGGACGACATCGAACTGGAGTTCAAGGGGCAGCGCATCCGCTCTGGTGGTCATGGCTTTGTCGGGATTGGCCGCAAGAAACTACTCAACATTTTGCAAGCGCGTTGCGAAGCGCTTGGCGTGGTGCTCCAGTTCGAGGCCGATGTGGAGAGCGACACGCAATACCCCGATGCCGATCTGGTGATCGCCAGTGACGGAATCAACTCGCGCATCCGCAGCAAGTACCAGGACATCTTCAAGCCCGACATCGTGGTGCGGCCCAACCGCTTTATCTGGCTGGGCACCCACAAGCTGTTTGATGCGTTTACTTTCGCTTTCGAGAAGACAGAGCACGGCTGGTTTCAGGCCCACATCTACAAATTCGATGAAAGCACCACCACCTTCATTGTTGAATGCCCTGAGCACGTGTGGCTGGCGCATGGGCTGGATGGCGCGGACCAGGAAGCATCCATCGCCTTCTGCGAAAAGATCTTTGCTGGCACGCTGGGGGGCGCCAAGCTCATGACCAACGCGCGTCACCTGCGCGGGTCAGCTTGGCTCAACTTTCAGCGGGTCAAGTGCGAGCAGTGGTCGCACTTCAATGGCAACAGCCATGTGGTCCTCATGGGGGACGCGGTGCACACGGCCCACTTCGCCATTGGCTCCGGTACCAAACTGGCCATTGAGGATGCCATCGTATTGGCGAACTTGTTCCGCGCAGAGGGGCAGACACGGGAGGCCATTCCCGTGGTGCTGGAAAAGTACCAAGCGGCCCGCAATATCGATGTGTTGCGCTTGCAAAACGCTGCCTGGAATGCCATGGAGTGGTTTGAGGTGTGTGGAGCGCGCTACTGCGACCAACTGGATGGGCCGCAGTTCATGTATTCCATGCTCACGCGCAGCCAGCGCATCAGCCATGAAAACCTGCGTTTGCGCGATGCCCAGTGGCTGGGTGATTTTGAACGCTGGTTTGCGCAGCGCGCGGGTCTGGCGGTGTCTGACAAACTGCCGGCGCCGCCTCCCATGTTCACCCCCTACACCGCACGCGGCGTCACACTGAAAAATCGCGTGGTGGTATCCCCCATGGCCCAGTACTCGGCAGAGGATGGCGTCGCTGGTGACTACCACTTGGTGCACTTGGGAGCCCGTGCCATGGGCGGGGCTGGCCTGGTGTTTGCCGAGATGACGTGTGTATCCCCAGAAGGCCGCATCACACCAGGCTGCCCGGGCATCTACACCGACGCACAGAAGTCAGCCTGGAAACGCATCGCCGATTGGATTCATGCCAACAGCGACGCCAAGTTTGCCATGCAGATTGGCCACGCGGGTGCCAAGGCCTCCACCTGTGTGCCGTGGGAGGGGAAGGGCATCGACCAGCCGCTGGAGAGCGGCAACTGGCCCATCATGGCGGCCTCCAGCTACCAGTATTTGGAGGGCATCAGCCAAAGCGCGCGCGCGATGACGCGCGCGGACATGGATGCCGTCAAGGCGCAATTTGTTGCGGCCACGCAGGCAGCCGCCGACGCCGGCGTGGACTGGCTGGAACTGCACTGCGCCCATGGCTACCTGCTTTCCAGTTTCATCTCACCCCTGACCAATACCCGCACCGATGAATATGGCGGCAGCTTGGAAAACCGCTTGCGCTATCCGCTGGAAGTGTTTGTGGCGGTGCGCGCCGCATGGCCTGCCAGCCAACCCATTTCGGTGCGCATTTCGGCCCACGACTGGGTCGAGGGTGGCATCACGCCGACGGATGCGGTGGACATCGCCAAAGCCTTCAAAGCCGTGGGCGCCGACATGATCGATTGTTCATCGGGCCAGGTCAGCAAGAAAGAAAGACCGGTTTTCGGCCGCATGTTCCAGACGCCGTTTTCTGACCGCATTCGTCAGGAAGCGGGTATTCCGACCATCGCGGTGGGGGCCATCAGCGAGGCCGACCACGTCAACAGCATCATTGCTGCGGGGCGCGCCGATCTGTGTGCCATTGCCAGGCCGCACCTCGCAAACCCGGCCTGGACGCTGACAGAGGCGGCCAAAATCGGCTACACGCCGCAGCCCTGGCCCAAGCAATACCGGTCCGGGAAACCGCAAATGGAGGCCAACTTTCAGCGCGAAAAGGCGCAGGCCGCCCTGCTTGCGCAGTCCCCAACGCGTGCGGCCGAGGCATGAATTCCGTCAGCGAAAAAACTACCGCACGACATGCCCTGGTCACAGGTGGCGGGAGCGGCATTGGTGCAGCAATTGCCAGCACGCTGGTGCAAGCCGGTTTGCGCGTCACCATCATCGGTCGTCGGCTGGACGCATTGCAAGCGGTGGCAGCGCGGCATCCTGGCCGCGTACAAGCCGTGGAGGCCGATGTGACTGATAGCGAGGCAATTGCAACAGCATTTGCTGAGGCAAAGGCCCAGTTTGGGCCGATTCAGGTTCTGGTGAACAACGCAGGGCTGGCGCACAGCGCCCCCTTCATCAAGACAGACGCCGCCCAGTGGCAGCAGATGCTGTCGGTCAACCTGACGGGCACTTTCAACTGCACCCAGGCTGCCTTGCCAGACATGCTGGTCGCCCAGTGGGGCCGCATCATCAATGTGGCGAGCACGGCAGGACTCACGGGGTACGCCTATGTGGCTGCCTACTGCGCGGCCAAGCACGGGGTGGTGGGCCTCACCCGGGCGTTGGCCTTGGAGTACGCGAAAAAAGGCATCACGGTGAACGCGGTGTGTCCCGGCTACACAGAAACCGACATCCTGCGCGCGGGCATTGCCAACGTGGTCGCCAAAACCGGTCGCAGCGAAGCCCAGGCGCGCGCCGAGTTCTCGGCAGGCAACCCGCAAGGGCGCATCGTTCAGCCTGAAGAGGTTGCCGATGCGGTGCTGTGGCTAAGCGGCCACGCCGCAGCCTCGGTGACCGGGCAGTCCATCGCCGTGAGCGGTGGCGAAGTCATGAATTGAGAGCGCCGTGAAAAAAGACGCCAACCTCGACTTGCTCAACGCCGCCGATGAACTGGGCTACGAGGCACGCAGCGCCAAGGGAGACCATGCAGCCCTGAAGTTGTGGCTCCGATTGCTGTCCAGCACCAACCAGATCGAGACCGAAATTCGCCGCAGATTGCGCATGCAGTTTGACACCAGCCTGCCCCGTTTCGACTATCTGGCCCAGCTCTACCGGATCCCCGATGGTTTGCGCATGAAAGACCTCTCCAGCTATCTGATGGTCACGGGCGCCAATGTGACCAGTATGACCGACGAACTGGAGCGTGACGGTTTGGTGGTGCGCTCCAGCAGCCCCACAGACCGCCGTTCCTGGATCGTGTGCCTGACACCCAGGGGCCGGCAGGTGTTCGAGACCATGGCGCAGGCGCATGAGCAATGGATCCTGGAGTTGTTCGAGTGCCTCCACGCGCCGGCCATGGCGCAGATGTACCAACAACTGGGCAACCTGCGCGTGCATGTGTTGGACAAGCAGTCGGTCGCCCTGCCTTCCACGCCCATTCAAACCACCTGAGTACCCCGTTGCGAGACGCTCTATGACCACGAACCACACCTCTGCCGTGATCGACCCCGCGCTGCTGGCGGGTAACCGAAAAAACTTCGCCACCTACCAGGCACGGCATTTCCAGTGGGCATGCGAGGCGGGGGTGGGCACCATCACATTGAACCGCCCAGAGAAAAAAAACCCGCTGACGTTCGACTCCTATGCTGAACTGCGGGACCTGTTCACCCAACTTCGGTTTGCCACGGATGTGCATGTGGTGGTGGTGCATGGGGCGGGCAACAATTTCTGCTCGGGTGGAGATGTGCACGAAATCATTGGACCGCTGATGCAACTGGCAATGCCAGAGTTGCTCATGTTCACGCGCATGACGGGCGACTTGATCAAAGCCATGCGCGCCTGTCCGCAGCCCATCATTGCAGCGATCGACGGCATCTGCGCCGGCGCTGGCGCCATCATGGCCATGGCCTCGGACCTGCGGTTGGGTACCCCCCGCAGCAAGACCGCTTTCCTCTTCAATCGTGTGGGCTTGGCAGGATGCGATATGGGGGCCTGCGCCATGCTGCCACGCATCATTGGCCAAGGTCGTGCCAGCGATTGGCTGTACAGCGGACGCTCGATTGGCGGTGAAGAGGCTGAGCGGAGCGGTTTTCTGAACCGGTTGGTCGACCCCGAAAATCTTGCAGAGGAAGCCCACGCCTGGGCGCGAAATCTGGCGGACGGCCCCACCTTTGCCAATGGAATGACCAAGACCATGCTCCATCAAGAGTGGAGCATGTCGGTGGATCAGGCGATCGAATCCGAGGCTCAGGCCCAGGCGATTTGCATGATGACGGAGGACTTCAATCGCGCCTACCAGGCTTTTGTGGCGAAGCAAAAACCCGTGTTCCAAGGTAACTGACCATGAGCGATGCCACCTACCTGCAATGGCCCTTTTTTGAAGAGCGCCACGGCACACTTGCGCACACGCTGGACGCCTGGGCGGCCGACAACGTGGTCCAGCATGGCAGCGATGTGGATGCGGAGTGCCGCGCCCTGGTACGCCAACTGGGCCAAGGCGGTTGGCTCAAACATGCGGTGGGCGGGGCTGCCCACGGCGGTGCACGGGATGCCATTGACACCCGCAGTATTTGTCTGATCCGCGAGACCCTGGCCCGCCACAATGGGCTGGCTGACTTTGCCTTTGCCATGCAGGGTCTGGGATCGGGCGCCATCAGCCTGGCGGGAACTGATGCACAAAAGAAGGCGTATTTGCCGCGTGTTGCCGCCGGAGAGGCCATTGCTGCCTTCGCACTGTCAGAGCACGATGCCGGATCGGACGTGGCCGCCATGCAGTGCAGTGCCCGATTGGAGGGAGACTTTGCGGTCCTCAATGGTTCCAAGACCTGGATTTCCAATGGTGGAATCGCCGATTTTTACGTGGTGTTTGCCCGCAGCGGTGAAGCCGAAGGCGCGCGCGGCATCAGTGCCTTCATCGTGGACGCGACAACGCCAGGCTTCAGCATTTCCGAGCGCATCAACCTGATGGCGCCCCACCCGCTGGGGACGCTGCGTTTTGACAATTGCCGCATCCCTCTGTCACAGCGTGTCGGCGGGGCCGGCGAGGGTTTCAAGGTGGCCATGCGCACACTCGATGTGTTTCGCACCTCGGTGGCTGCAGCTGCGCTGGGCTTTGCGCGTCGCGCGCTGGATGAGGCGCTGCATCGCGCCACCACACGCAAGATGTTCAAGCAAACGCTGGCTGACTTCCAACTCACACAGGCCAAGCTGGCGCAAATGGCCACCACCATCGACAGCTCTGCGCTTCTGGTCTACCGCGCGGCATGGCAGCGTGACCAAGGCCAGAACGTGACCAAGGAAGCGGCCATGGCCAAGATGGTCAGCACCGAAGGCGCGCAGCAAGTGATCGACGCCGCCGTGCAAATGTGGGGAGGCATGGGCGTCGTCAGCGAGGTCCCTGTGGAGCGTCTGTACCGGGAAATTCGTGCGCTGCGCATCTACGAAGGCGCAACCGAAGTCCAGCAACTGATCATCGCCCGCGAGTTGCTCAAGGATGTGGGCCACAGGGCCCTCAAGTAGGTCAGTCAACCCAGGCCCCGGAGACGCACCATGCCCACTGCCCACACCGATACATTTGCGCGTGACAACTTGCCGCCCAAAGCCCAACAACCAGACTTTCTGTTCACGTTGCCGGAGCTGCAATTCCCGCAGCAACTGAACTGCGCCACCGAGCTGCTGGATCGGCATGTGCGCGAAGGGCGGGGGCAACGCCTGTGTGTGCGAGGTCCCAACGACAGCTGGACCTACCAGGATCTTTGGGAGCGCGCCAACCAGATAGCCAACGTCCTGGTGCAAGACATGGGGTTGGTGCCCGGCAACCGTGTGTTGCTGCATTCCCCCAACACGCCCATGATGGTCGCCTGTTGGTTTGGCATCGTCAAAGCCGGTGGCATTGTGGTGGCCACCATGCCCCTGCTGCGTGCCAAGGAGCTCATGCCCATATTGGAGATTGCGAAGATCAGCCATGCGCTGTGCCATGCCAGCCTGGCCCCCGAACTTCAGGGCGCCGCCTCAGAGACCCCGGGCCTGGACCAAATCCGCTACTTCAACGGCTCAGATGCTGAGCACTTGGATGTGGTGATGCAGTCAAGGTCCACCAAGTTTGAGAATGTGGACACCGCAGCCGACGACACTTGCCTGATTGGTTTTACCAGTGGTACGACAGGTGTGCCCAAAGCCACCATGCACTTCCATCGCGACGTGATGGCGATATGCGCCTGTTGGCCACGCTCGGTGCTGAAGGCGACCGCGGAAGATGTCTTTATTGGCAGCCCGCCCTTGGGATTTACCTTCGGACTGGGTGGATTGGTGCTGTTTCCCATGGCCATCGGCGCGTCTACGGTTTTGCTGGAAAGAGCGGGCCCATCCCAGTTGCTAGACGGCATACGCGACTTTGGTGCCACCGTCGTGTTCACGGCACCCACCTCCTACCGCAGCCTTGCCGCGCGCGGCGATGAGGTGCGCGCGACCCGTTTGCGCCAGTGTGTCTCGGCAGGGGAGGCTTTGCCCGCGTCCACCCGCACCCTTTGGCGCGAGGCCACAGGCATCGAATTGATCGACGGAATCGGTGCGACCGAGATGCTGCACATCTTCATTTCTGCCGACGAGAGCAACGCCCGCGCCGGGGCCACCGGAAAAGTGGTGCCAGGCTATGAGGCGCGCGTGGTGGATGACAAGGGCGATCCCGTTGCCCCGGGCACGGTGGGCAAGCTTGCCGTGAGAGGGCCCACGGGTTGTCGCTACCTGAACGACGCGAGACAGCAGACCTACGTCAAAAACGGATGGAACATCACGGGCGACGCCTACCGGATGGATGAGGATGGCTACTTTTTTTACCAATCCCGCACCGATGACATGATTGTTTCTGCGGGCTACAACATTGCAGCACCCGAGGTCGAAGAGGGTCTGATGTTGCACCCCGCTGTTGCCGAATGCGCCGTTCTGGGGGTTCCCGACGAAGAGCGCGGGCAAATTGTCAAGGCCTTTGTTGTTTTGGGCGCAGGCCACAGCGGCAGTGCCGACATGGCCAAGGCGCTGCAGGATTTCGTCAAGAACACCATCGCTCCCTACAAGTATCCGCGCGCCATCGAATTCGTCGATCGGTTGCCCCGCACACCGACCGGAAAACTGCAGCGGTTCCTGTTGCGAAATTCCTGAAACCCTTTTCTCCAGTGCATTGAATTGCTTCCCTTAACCCACGAAAGGCCTTTTATGATCTCCGTATCTCGCTTTACCTTACGCGCCGCTGCGGCGGTGGCTGCTTCTATTGCCATGGCCGCCTCGGCACAGACCGCCGACCCGGTCAAAGTTGGCTTGCTCAGCACGTTGTCGGGTCCCGGCGCAGGTCTGGGGGTGGATATTCGTGACGGCTTCCAGCTGGCAGTGAAGTTGGCAGGCAACCAACTCGGCGGCCGCCCAGCTGAAATCATTGTGGCAGACGATAACGCCAGCCCAGACATCGGGCGGCAGACGGCGGACCGCTTGGTCAGGCGCGACAAGGTCGATTTCATGACCGGCATCGTGTTTACCAATGTCATGCTGGCTGTGGGCGCTCCCACGTTCGCTGCTCAAACCTTTTATGTCAGCGCCAACGCGGGCCCCTCGCAATATGCGGGAAGCCAATGTAACCCCTACTTTTTCAGTGCATCCTGGCAAAACGACAACCTGCACGAAGCGGCCGGCCAAGTGGTGCAGGACAAAGGCTTCAAACGCGTTGCTTTGATTGCGCCCAACTACCCCGCGGGCAAAGATGCCATCAACGGCTTCAAACGTTTCTACAAGGGTGAAATTGTCTCGGAGACACTGCCAGCCTTTAATCAACTCAACTTTGGCACTGAAATTTCGCAATTGCGTGCTTCGAAGGCTGATGCGGTTTACATCTTTTTGCCCGGTGGCATGGGCATCAACTTCATCAAACAGTTTGTGGCGGCAGGTCTGTCCAAGGACATGATGTTGTTTGGTCCCGGGTTCTCGGGTGATGAAGACGTGATCAAGGCCGTGGGCGACTCCATGCTGGGCATGTTCAACACCAGTCAATGGAGCCATGACATGGACAATGCAGCGAACAAAAAATTTGTTGCAGAGTTTGAAAAGGAGTATGGCCGCCTGCCTACCCTGTATGCGGCCCAGGGCTATGACGCAGCACGCTTGATTGATGCGGCTGTGCGTGACAGCAAGGGAAAATTGGATGACAAGGCGGCTGTACGCAAGGCGCTGAAAGCCGCCAAATTTGATTCGGTGCGCGGCCCATTCAAGTTCAACACCAACCACTTCCCCATCCAGGACTACCACCTGCGCGTCATCACCAAGGACAGCAAAGGACGCATAACCAACCGCATGATGGGTACCGTGATGAAGAACCACGCGGATGCCTATGTCGCCCAGTGCAAGATGCCTTCCTAAATCTGCTGCACCGACCGGAGCTCCCGCGCCATGGATTCCATGTTGTTATTGGAGCAGGCCTTTAACGGCCTGCAATTTGGCTTGATGTTGTTCTTGCTGGCGGCGGGGCTGACCCTGGTCTTCGGCATCATGGACATGATCAACTTGGCCCATGGCTCGCTGTACATGGTTGGCGCCTACCTGATTGCGTCAGTTGCTGCCGCCACCGGAAGCTACTGGTGGGGTTTGGGTATCGGGATTTTGGGCGCAGCGCTGTTTGGCGCGCTATTGGAGATCAGCATCCTGCGCCACTTTTACCAGCGCGACCACCTCTCGCAGGTACTGGGGACCTTTGCCATTTTGCTGATGTGCAACGAGGGCGTGCGTCTCATTTGGGGCGCCCAGCCCGTGCCGCTGAGCGCGCCGGAGAGCCTGTCGGGACCGGTGGAGTTGTTTGAGGGGTTTTTTTACTCTTCCTATAGCCTGTTCATCATCGGTGTCGGCCTGTTCGTTGCGTTGCTGATGTACCTCTTGATCACGCGTACCCGCTTGGGCATGCAGGTACGTGCAGGTGCCGCAAACCGTGAAATGGCCCTGGCGATGGGGGTCAATGTGCCGCGGCTCTTTACGATGGTTTTTGCGGTGGGCGCCGCGTTGTGCGGTGTGGCCGGCGGCATGCTGGGTCCGGTGATGGCGGTGCAGGTGGGCATGGGCGAGAGCATTCTGATTCTTGCCTTTGTGGTGATTGTCATCGGTGGCATTGGATCCATCCGCGGCGCCTTTTTGGGCGCGCTGATTGTGGGTGTGCTGGACACCGCCGGGAGAACCTTCATGCCCCTGCTGTTCTCGCAATTGATGTCACCCGAGGCGGCCGCCAACGCAGCCCCGGCTGTCGCCTCCATCCTGATTTATGTGTTGATGGCCACGGTCTTGTTCTTCAAGCCTCGCGGTCTCTTCCCTACCCATGGCTGATGAAGCAATGACAACTGCCCCCTCATTTCCCCCCAGCATCCTCGATCATTCGGTGCAATGGCGGTGGGCCATGCCGCTGCTGGTGGCGCTGTTGGCGTTTCCGCCGCTGGCCAGTGCCTTTGGCTTGGAGTTTTACATCTCCTTGGCCAGCCGCATTCTGATTTTTGCCTTGGCGGCCACCAGCCTGAACTTCATCCTGGGGTTCGGCGGCATGGTGAGCTTTGGGCACGCGGCCTTTTTTGGCCTGGGCGCCTACACCGTGGCCATTGCAATGCAAGAGGGCCTGGTGAACGCTTGGCTCGCCTGGCCATTGGCCATGGTGGTCAGTGGTTTGTTTGCCCTTGTGATTGGTGCCATCAGCCTGCGTACGCAGGGTGTGTATTTCATCATGATCACATTGGCCTTTGCCCAAATGCTCTACTTCCTCGCGGTGTCTCTCAAGACCTATGGAGGCGACGACGGGCTCAGTATGGCCGGACGCTCATGGTTGGCGCCCGCCATCGATCTGGCCCGTGACCGCGATTTCTACTATGTGACGCTGGCCTTGGTGGGCGCCTCATTGTGGGCGTTGGCGCGATTGCTCAACTCACGTTTCGGACACGCATTGCAGGCCATTCGAGAAAACGAAACGCGCATGACCGCGATTGGCTTTCCGGTCTACCGGTTCAAACTGATCGCCTTCACGCTCGCCGGTGCGATGGCCGGTCTGGCCGGGGCTCTCATGGCCAATCTTGGCGGGTTCGTGAGCCCTTCCTTGATGCAGTGGAGCCAGTCCGGCATGTTGATGATCATGGTTATCTTGGGCGGCGTGGGGTATCTGTATGGCGGCGTCTTGGGGGCTGTATTCTTTTTGTTGCTTGAAGAAGTGCTGAGCCACTACACCATTCATTGGCAAATGGGACTGGGCGCCGTGCTGTTGCTCGCGGTGCTGGTCGCTCCGCGTGGACTTGCCAGTTTGTTTGCACCCAAAAAGGGAGCAGGACATGGCTGAAGTGATTCTGCACATTGACCAGCTGGTCAAACGCTTTGGCGGTCTGGTGGCCACAAATAAGGCCGAATTGAAAGTGGAGCGCGGCAGTATTCATGCTCTCATTGGTCCGAATGGCGCAGGTAAAACGACGCTCATCCATCAAATCTCCGGCGCCATGCAGCCTGACGAAGGTGAGGTGTATTTCGTGGGCCAGAACGTGACGCAGGTGCCCATGCACCAGCGGGCGTTGCGCGGCTTGGTGCGCTCTTACCAGATCACCAGCATTTTTAAAAAACTCTCGGTGCTCGACAACATTGCGCTGTCGGTACAGGCCCGCAGTGGCAGCAGCATGCGTTTCTGGCGCGCTGCACGCACAGAGTCCGCGCGTTACGCCCAGGCGGCTGCCGTCGCTGAACGGGTGGGCTTGGGCCAGAAACTGCACAGCCTGTCGGGCGCCTTGTCGCACGGCCAGCAGCGTCAACTGGAGGTAGGGCTTGCGTTGGCGCTGGAGCCTCAACTTCTGTTGTTGGACGAGCCCATGGCAGGCATGGGGCCTGATGAGTCTGAAAACATGGTGGCGCTTCTGCAAAGCCTGCGCGGCGAAGTCACCATCTTGCTGGTGGAACATGACATGGATGCGGTGTTCCGCCTCGCCGACCAGATTTCTGCGCTGGTGTTCGGCACGGTGATTGCCACCGGAACAGCCCAGGAAATCAAGGACAACCCGGAGGTCAAGCAGGCCTACTTGGGCGACGAGGTGGCAGAGGCCGTCACGCACTGAACCGGCATTAGGACACGCTTGTGGAAAAACTACTGGAAGTTGACGATTTACAAACGGCTTACGGTGCCAGCCAGATTTTGTTTGGCGTTGGTTTCGCCATGCGAGCAGGTGAAGTCACCACACTGCTCGGGCGAAATGGCATGGGCAAGACCACGACGGTGCGCTCCATTTTGGGTCTCACCCGGGCGACGGGCGGGTCGATCCGCTTTCTGGGTGAGCGCGTGGAGGCCCTTCAAGCAGATCGCATTGCCCGGATGGGCATGGCGGTGGTGCCCGAAGGGCGCATGATCTTCTCCTCACTGTCCGTGCAAGAGAACCTCCTGGCTTTCTGCGCGAACCGCTGCGCGAGCCGTGACCCCTGGACCCTGGAACGCGTGTACCACCTGTTTCCTCGACTCAAGGAACGCGCGCGCAACATGGGCAACCAACTCTCCGGCGGCGAGCAGCAGATGCTGGCCATTGGCCGCGCGCTCATGACGAATCCGCATCTTTTGATTCTGGACGAAGCCACCGAGGGCTTGGCCCCGTTGATTCGTGAAGACATCTGGCGCTGCCTCGCCACGCTTAAGGAGGCCGGACAAAGCATTCTGGTGATCGACAAATATGTGCAGCGGCTGGTTCGCTTGGCAGATCACCACACGATCCTGGAGCGTGGCAAAGTGGTTTGGTGGGGCGACTCGTCCCAGTTGGCCGCCCAGCCCGATGTTTGGCATCGTTACATCGGGGTATGACCGTGGCGAGTTTGCCTCTCCCCACCCCAGAAACAGGCGTTTTCACCGTCCAGCGGTTGGTGCGCTTTTCTGACTGCGATCCTGCCGGCATGGTGTTCTACCCGCAGTATTTCGTGATGCTCAACGGGCTGGTAGAAGACTGGTTCACGCAAGCGCTGGGGGTCAACTACGCCGAATTTTTGGGTGCACGCAGGCTCGGCCTGCCCATGGCATCGTTGCAGTGCGACTTCAAAGCGCCCAGCCGCATGGGCGAGACGATTGCCTTGCATCTGCGCCTGTTGCGGCTTGGTGGGCGTTCGCTCACGCTCAGTATCGAATGCGCCGGGCCGGCGCCCCAGCACACGCTGCGCTGGCGCGCACAGGCTGTCATCGTGACCACGTCGCTGGCGCATGACGGCTCTATCCCCCTACCCGAGGACGTGGTGCAAGGCATCGCTTCGTGGCAAAAATTATCAGGAGACACAGCATGACCCAGGTTCTTCAACCGGCCCACTGGGCCCGCCCGCGCGGCTATGCCAACGGCGTGATGGCGCGTGGACAGATGGTGTTTGTGGCTGGCATGATTGGATGGGACGCCCAAGGCGTCTTCCACACCGATGACATGGCCGGCCAAGTGCGTCAGGCGCTCACCAATGTGGCGGAAGTCCTGCGCGAAGCCGGTGCCAAGCCCGAACACATTACCCGCATGACGTGGTATGTCACCGACAAGCGCGAGTATGTTGCGGCGTACCCCGAAATCGGCAAAGCCTTTCGGGAAATCATCGGGAGCTTCAATGCCGCGATGACTGCGGTGCAGGTGCAGGCACTGATCGAGGATCGCGCCAAGGTGGAGATTGAAGTCACCGCTGTCATTCCCGATGCCGACTGATCAACAAGCCCAAGTGGTTGAAGTGG
>JAIFNE010000117.1 GCA_020047875.1 Hydrogenophaga sp. | reverse complement strand
TTCCCGTGTGAAAGTAGGTCATCGTCAGACTCTTACAGCCAGCATCAGCCTCGCTCGATTAACCCCGAGCGAGGCTTTTGTGTTTGTGGATCGTTGGCGTGCCGCAACAGGTGCGCAATCCTGTGTTTGGGAATGGAGGCCGCCGAGGATCGTCTCTGACTGTCGAAGGGAAGCGTGTGGTAACAAAAAACGAGCACACTGATTCTGGCAATTTCACAAAGCACGGTTCGCGGACGCTTTGCACATCTTTGGTGCTCTCTGTATTCCTGTTGGGATGTGCTTCCGTCAGCGAGGCCCCAGTTCCTGAGCCTGAACTGGCCCGAGCGACGGAGGCGCTCCTGACGACACCAGCCGTGTCCGCTCGTTGGGAGCATTTGGTGTTGCCGGCCAAACGCAGCGAGCCATTTGTTCCGACCCACATCCTGGGCCGGGCCGCTTTGACTGTGCAATCAAATAGCTCAGTTAGCATTCTCCGGCAGCAGTTTGGCGACGGATTGCCATCGGTGGGGCGGCTGAGTTTTTCTTGGAAGGTTGACGCATTGCCCCCGCTGGCCGATCTGCGGGACGCTGAGGCGGAGGATGCCCCGGTGCGAATCGTGTTGGCTTTTGATGGCGACCGGTCATTGCTGAGTCCGCGTACGCACCGACTTTCTGAGCTGAGCCGTTTGTTAACTGGTGAAGAGCTGCCGTATGCCACGCTGGCCTATGTTTGGAGTGCCCAGGAGCCTCTGGAAACGGTGGTTCACAACCCCCGCACCGATCGTATTCGCAAGCTGATTGTGGAAACCGGGACGCAATCGCTGGGACAATGGCGAGATTACCAGCGCGATGTCCATGCCGATTTTGTGCGGGCCTTTGGAGAGCCGCCCGGCCCACTGTTGGCCATTGCATTGATGACAGACACCGACAACACGGAGAGTGCGCTCCGGGCTTGGTACGGCCGTCTTCAGTTGGAGGCTGTGGGGAGTCGCACGGCGCGGCCCTGACGGCAGGCCGAGCATCCCGTGCGGTCACGTGACCCATATCTTGGTCGGGTGTTCGACGCCATCTGGAACATGAATCCGCACTTTTTGCGCCATGGCTGCGTGGCACGTATCGCACGATACCGCCCGGGTTCGTTGTGGTCTGCGCCTTGCTATGACCCAGAATTCGCCAGCTTTTTAGATGGCACCGGCCGCAGAACACTGCCCCAGACGGCCTGATCTGAAAGGTCTCCGCTGAGTTTGCTTTCGCTGACGGGCCGGGTGTAATACACTCCGTCGCTTTCACTTCTTAAGGTTTGCCAACATGAAACTCTCTGCGACGATACTGGCCTGCGCCCTGGCGTTTGGCGCTGCTGGCGTGAGCGCCAAGACGTTCCAGTGGACCAGCGCCAGCGACATCGCTACCTGGGACATCCATTCCCAGAACAATGCGCTGCAAAACGGTATTCACGCCGCCGTCTACGAGTCGTTGGTCTACTACAACAGCCGTACCTTCAAGCCCGAGCCAGTGCTGGCCACGGGGTGGAAGCAACTCTCGCCCACCCAGTTGCGCCTCACCCTGCGCACCGGCGTGAAGTTCCACGATGGCAGCAACTTCACCGCAGACGACGCGGTGTTCTCGATCGAGCGAGCGATGAGCAAGACGTCGAATTTCGCTATCTACGCCGCAGGCATCGACCGCGTGGTGAAGGTCGATGGCAATACGATCGACATTTTCACCAAGGACCCCAACCCGGTGTTGCTCAACCAGCTCACCGAGCTGCGCATGATGAGCAAAGCCTGGGCCGAGAAGAACAACTCGACCGCGCCCAAGGACATCAAAACCCAAGACGAGAATTTTGCTCACCGAAACACCAATGGCACGGGGCCTTTCGTGCTGAAGGAATGGCAGCCTGACCAGAAAATCGTGCTGACCCGCAACCCGGCGTGGTGGAGCAAGTCCGAGAGCAACGTCACCGAAGTGATCTATACCCCGGTGCGCAACGTGTCCACCCGCATGGCGGCGCTGCTGTCGGGTGCGGTCGACCTCGTTCTGGACCCGAGCCCGCAAGATCTGGGCCGCATCCGCTCAACGCCGGCTTTGAAGGTGATTGATGGTGTCGAGAACCGCACGATCTTCCTCGGCATGGATCAGTTTCGAACCGAGCTGCCAGGCAGTGACGTCAAGGGCAAGAACCCGCTCAAAGACCAGCGGGTGAGAAAGGCCTTGTATCAGGCAATTGATATCAACACCATCGCGCGCGTGAGCTTGCGTGGTCTGGGCCAGCCAACCGGTGCGCTGGTCGCGCCGCAGGTCAATGGCTGGACCGAAGCGGTGCACAAACGCTATCCGTTTGACGTCGCAGCGGCGCAAAAACTGCTGGCCGATGCGGGGTATCCCAATGGCTTCGAAGTTGACTTTGCTTGCCCGAACAACCGCTACATCAATGATGAAGCGATCTGTCAGGCGGTCACGGCCATGTGGGCCCGGGTGGGCGTGAAAGCCAAGCTGCGTACCTTGCCGCTGGTGACCTACTTCCCGATGATTCAGCGCTATGAAGCCAGCATTTACATGTTGGGCTGGGGCGTGCCGACCTTTGACGCGATGTACTCGCTGCAGTCGCTGGTGCGTACCGTTGGCGCGCAGGGCGACGGCAACTACAACGTTGGCCGCTACAGCAATCCGCAGATGGATGCGTTGATTGAGCGCGCGAAGAAGGAAACCAACCTGAAGCTGCGCACCGAGCTGATGACCAGGGCGTTGATGCTGCAGAACCAGGACGTGGCCCACATACCGCTTCACAACCAGGTCATTCCCTGGGCGATGAAAAAGAACATTGATGTGGTGCACCGTGCCGACAACCGGCTGGACTGGCGGCTGATCAAGGTAAACTAATCCTAGATTGTTTCAACGGGGCCGCGCTGAGCGGCCCTCTCTTTTGGAACCCCTCGCCCGATGTTTGCCTTCATTTTGAGACGCCTCGCTCAGGCGGTGCTGGTCATGGTCAGCGTGGCGCTGATCGCTTTCATGTTGTTCCAGTACGTGGGTGACCCGGTGGTGTTTCTGCTGGGGCAGGATGCAACGCCCGAGCAGGTACGTGAGCTGCGGGGCCAGCTTGGTCTGGATCAGCCCTTCGTGGTGCAGTTCTGGCACTTTCTGGTCAACGCGGTGCAGGGTGAGTTTGGAATCAGCCTGCGGCAGGGCGCCCAGGTGTCAACCCTGATTGCTGAGCGCCTGCCCGCCACACTGGAGCTTGCGCTGGTGGCGGGGTTGCTGGCGCTTGCGGTGGGTATCCCGATGGGGGTGTACGCCGCGCTCAAGCGGGGCACCTTTGTCAGCCAGCTGTTCATGACCATTTCACTCTTGGGTGTATCGCTGCCGACCTTCCTGATCGGCATCCTGCTGATCCTGGTGTTTGCGGTCTACCTGGGCTGGTTGCCCAGTTTTGGCCGGGGCGACGTGGTTCAGGTTGGCTGGTGGACCACCGGTTTGCTGTCTGCCCAAGGCTGGACACACATCATTTTGCCGGCGATCACGCTGGCTGTTTTCCAGCTCACGCTCATCATGCGGCTGGTGCGCGCCGAGATGCTGGAGGTGCTGCGCACCGACTACATCAAGTTCGCGCGGGCACGGGGGCTGACGAATCGGGCCGTGCATTTTGGGCACGCGCTCAAAAACACCCTGGTGCCCGTGATGACCATCACCGGGCTTCAGTTGGGCGGTCTGATCGCGTTTGCCATCATCACCGAGACCGTCTTTCAGTGGCCAGGGATGGGCCTGCTGTTCATTCAGGCGGTGACCTTCGCCGACATCCCGGTGATGGCCGCCTATCTGTGTCTGATCGCGCTGATTTTCGTGATCATCAATCTGATTGTTGACCTTCTGTATTTCGCCGTGGATCCCCGGTTGCGCGTTGAGAAGGCTGGGGGGCACTGACCATGCTGGCGCCTCGCATCAAGGCCCACGGACGGGCATTTGCTCACATCGCCGCCTTTCATCCCGAGCTCACCGCGCTGCGCCGTGAGCTGCACGCCCACCCGGAACTCGGGTTCGAGGAGCACTACACCGTGCAGCGCGTGGTGGAAGCGCTCAAGGTCTGCGGGGTGGACGAAATTCACACCGGGATCGGCAAGACGGGCGTGGTCGCGCTGATCCATGGTCGCCAGCGCAGCAGTGGCCAGATGATCGGCTTGCGCGCCGACATGGATGCGCTGCCCATCACCGAACAAAACGACTTCGCCTGGAAGTCCACCAAGCCGGGGATGATGCACGGCTGCGGCCACGACGGCCACACCGCCATGCTGGTGGGTGCCGCCAGATACCTCGCCGAGACGCGGCAGTTCGACGGCACAGCGGTGCTGATTTTTCAGCCTGGCGAAGAAGGCTTCGCCGGCGCCAAGGCCATGATCGAAGACGGGCTGTTTGACCGTTTTCCGGTGAAGGCGGTTTACGGCATGCACAACTGGCCGCAGATGAAGCCGGGTACGGTGGGCGTGAACCCCGGGCCCATGATGGCGGCGGCCGACCGCATCACCATCGAGATCACGGGCAAGGGCGGCCATGGTGCGCATCCGTATCTCGCGGTGGACCCGGTGCTGGTCTCGGCGCACATCATCACCGCCGTGCAAAGCATCGTGTCGCGCAACGTGCGGGCCATCGACAGCGCGGTGATCAGCCTGTGTGCCATGCAGGCGGGCGACATGGGGGCATTCAGTGTGGTGCCCGGGAAAGCCACGCTGGTTGGAACGGTGCGCAGCTTCAGCCCGTCGGTGCAGGATCTGTTGGAGCGCCGCTTGAACGAGGTGTGCTCTGGCGTCGCCCTTGGCCTGGGCGCGTCGGCGCATGTGCACTACGAGCGCATGTATCCCGCCACCATCAACACGGCCGAAGAGGCCCGTTTTGCGGCCGATGTGGCGCAAAAGTTGGTGGGCCCCGACCATGTGGACCGCCAGATGGATCCCAGCATGGGCGCAGAAGATTTTTCCTTCATGCTGCAGGTCAAGCCCGGCGCCTACTTGCGACTCGGGCAGGGCGGCGAGGGCAGCTGCTTTTTGCACAACACCCGCTACGATTTCAACGACGATGTGCTGCCACTCGGCGCAGCGCTGCACGCCGGCTTTATCGAGCACGGCATGCCGCTTCACGTTGCCGTCTGATCAGATTCCGTTTGTCATTCACCATTTAACCCGGAGCGACCCATGAAATTCCAACAGGCACTCGTTACCTCGCTGCTGCTGACCGCTTTCAGCGGCGCCGCGCTGTCGCAAACCGTGCGCATCGGTAACCAGGGCGACGCCCTGTCGATGGACCCCCACTCGCTGAACGAAACCACGCAGCTCAGCGTGGTCGGCAACGTGTACGAACCCTTGGTCGCGCGCGATCGCAACCTGGCGCTCAAGCCCGGCCTGGCCACCAGCTGGAAACAGACCGCTCCCACCGTGTGGCGTTTCGAATTGCGCAAGGGCGTGAAATTTCACGACGGCACGCCGTTCACCGCCGACGACGTGGTGTTCAGCTTCGCGCGCGGCGCAGGCGAAGGCTCCGACATGCGCAGCTACACCAACGACATCAAGGAGGTGCGCAAGGTCGACAGCCACACCGTGGAATTCGAGACCAAGGCGCCGTTTCCCATCCTGCCCGATGTGTTCTCGTTCTTCTACATCATGAGCAAGGAATGGTCCGAAAAGAACGGGGCAGCCAGGCCGGTGGACCGCCGCAAGGGCATTGAAAACACCGCGTCATTTCAGGCCAACGGCACCGGGCCGTATCGCTTGCGTGAACGCCAGCCGAATATCAAGACCACCTTTGTACGCAACGGCAACTACTGGGGAAAGATCGAAGGCAATGTGATCAACGTCGAGTACACGCCGATCGGCAACGACGCCACCCGCGTGGCCGCGTTGCTCTCGGGGCAGGTTGACGTGATCGAGCCGGTGCCGCTGCAAGACGTGGCGCGCATCACCGGCAGCGGCAAGGCCCGGGTGTTGCAAGGCCCTGAGCTGCGCACCATCTTCCTCGGCATGGACCAGAAGCGCGATGAGTTGCTGTTTTCCAACGTCAAAGGCAAAAACCCGTTCAAAGACAAGCGGGTGCGCCAAGCGTTCTACCAGGCGATTGACATCGCCGGCATTCAGCGCACGGTGATGCGCGGCGCATCGCGCCCGACCGGCCTGATGGTGGGCCCTGGTATCAACGGCTTTGACGAAGCGATCGACAAGCGGCTGCCTTACGACCCGGACGCTGCCAAAAAGCTGCTGGCCGATGCGGGTTATCCCAACGGCTTCGAGGTCAGCATGAACTGTCCGAACGACCGCTATGTGAACGACAGCAACATCTGCCAGGCCGTGGCGGCCAATTTGGCGCGGGTCGGGGTGAAGATCAACCTGCAGGCGGAAACCAAGGGCACCTATTTCCCCAAGATTCTGAGCCGCAACACCAGCTTCTACATGCTGGGCTGGACGCCCAGCACCTACGACGCCCACAACGCCCTCAACGCGCTGATGCGCTGTGTCGACGCCTCTGGTGCCGGTCAATTCAATCTGGGCCAGTATTGCAACCCCAAGGTTGACGAGCTGACGCTCAAAATCCAGTCGGAAACCGACAAGGTCAAGCGCGACGCGATGATCAAAGAGGCCTTCACGCTGCACGCCAACGACATCGGCCACCTGCCGCTGCACCAGCAGGCGCTGGCCTGGGGTGTGGCCAACAACGTGCAGCTGGTCCAACTGGCTGACAACGTGATGCCGTTCCGCTACATGTCGGTGAAATGAGATCCCCCCTGCGCCGCTTCGCGGCTTCCCCCCAGGGGGACGATGCCTGTGGCCCGGCGAAGCCGGTTCCACGGCATCCCCGGCTTGAGTCATCTCGCGTCGGCCAGATGCGGGTCAGCCCACACGAATGTGGTTTCTTGCAGGCCCTCATTTCCAGCCAGTTCATGCATTCCTCTTTTGCTAAGGCATCACCTTGATTGCAGCTACCCGCCGTTGGCTCGATGGAGACATCGGGCACAGTTTCCGCAACTCGCCCACGGCCATCGTGGCCGCGTTGATTGCGTTTGTCTGCGTCTTCTGCGCTGTGTTTGCGCCGTGGGTGGCGCCACACAACCCGTTTGACCTGGCCACACTGGAACTCTCCAACGCGCGGCTGCCACCCGCCTGGAGCGAGGGGGGCAGCACCAACTTCCTGCTGGGCACCGACGATCAGGGGCGCGATATTTTGTCGGCGCTGATGTACGGCGCGCGCATCTCGCTGGCGGTGGGCCTGGCCTCGGTGGCGCTGTCGGTGGTGGTCGGGGTGGCGCTGGGGCTGCTGGCCGGTTTTCTGGGCGGCTGGATCGATGGCGTGCTGATGCGTCTGTGCGACGTGATGCTGTCTTTCCCCGCCATTCTGGTCGCGCTGCTGATTGCAGGCGTTGGACGCGCGCTGTTTCCGAACGCGCATGAAACGCTGGCGTTTGGCGTGCTCATCATCTCCATTTCGCTCACCGGCTGGGTGCAGTACGCGCGCACGGTGCGCGGCTCCACGCTGGTGGAGCGCAACAAAGAGTATGTGCAGGCCGCACGCGTGACCGGCGTGGCGCCGCTGCGCATCATGCGCGGCCATGTGCTGCCCAATGTGATGGGCCCGGTGCTGGTGCTCGCCACGATTCAGGTGGCCACCGCCATCATCACCGAGGCCACGCTGTCGTTTCTGGGTGTGGGTGCTCCGCCCACCTCGCCCTCGCTGGGCACGCTGATCCGCGTGGGCAACGACTACCTGTTTTCTGGTGAGTGGTGGATCACCATTTTCCCTGGCCTGATGCTGGTGCTGATCGCGCTGTCGGTCAACCTGCTGGGTGACTGGCTGCGCGATGCGCTGAACCCGAGACTCCAATGAGCCTGCTAGAAGTTAAAAATCTGGTCGTCGAATTCCCGCATCGGCGCGGCACGCTGCGCGCGCTGGACGACATTTCGTTTTCCATTGCGCCCGGCGAGATTCTGGGTGTGGTGGGTGAGTCCGGTGCGGGCAAGTCGCTCACCGGCGCCTCCATCATCGGCCTGCTGGAGCCGCCGGGGCGCGTGGCCTCGGGCGAGATCGTGCTGCAAGGCCGACGCATCGACAATTTGCCACCGGAAGAGATGCGCAAGGTGCGCGGGCGCAAAATCGGCGCCATTTTTCAGGACCCGCTGACCTCGCTCAACCCGCTCTACTCGGTCGGGCGCCAGCTGATCGAGACCATCACCACCCACCTGCCGCTGAACCAGGCGCAGGCGCGGCAACGGGCCATCGAGCTGCTGCGGGACACGGGCATACCGGCTGCAGACCAGCGCATTGACCATTTTCCGCACCAGTTTTCCGGCGGCATGCGCCAACGGGTGGTGATTGCGCTGGCGCTGGCCGCTGAACCCCAGCTGATCGTGGCCGACGAGCCCACCACCGCGCTGGACGTGTCCATTCAGGCGCAGATCATTACGCTGCTGAAGACCATCTGCAAGGACCGTGGCGCCGCGGTGATGCTGATCACGCACGACATGGGCGTGATCGCCGAGACCTGCGACCGTGTGGCCGTGATGTATGCCGGGCGCATCGCCGAACTGGGCCCGGTGCATGAGGTGATCAACCACCCGGCACACCCCTACACCGCGGGCCTGATGGCCTGCATTCCGGACATGAGCGTGGACCGCGAGCGTCTGCATCAGATTGATGGCGCGATGCCGCGGCTGAACGCCATTCCCACCGGCTGCGCCTACAACCCGCGCTGTGAGCGGGTGTTTGACCGCTGCCGCAGCGAGCGGCCCGATCTGCTGGACGCTGGCGCCACGCGCGCTGCCTGCTGGCTGCATGCCGAAGAACCGGCGCCGGTGGCGTTGCAAGGAGTGGCAGCATGAGCACGATCGAAAAGCAGCTGCCTGGGCAGCACCAGCACGCCGATCTGCAGGCGCCGGCCGGCGCCGCGCCACTCGTTCGCGCCACCGATCTGGCCAAAACCTTCGATGTGTCGGCACCCTGGCTGAACCGGGTGCTGGAGCGCCAGCCGCGCCAGCTGTTGCGGGCGGTTGACGGTGTGTCGTTCGACATTGCGCGCGGCGAAACGCTGGCACTGGTGGGCGAATCGGGTTGCGGCAAAAGCACGGTCGCGCGCCTGCTTGTGGGCCTGTATGAACCCACGCGTGGCGGCTTCGAGTTCGACGGGCAAGACGCCCACGCCGCCTTCAAGACGCCCCAGGGCCGGCAGCTGCGCCGGCGCATCCAGATGATTTTCCAGGACCCGTACGCGAGCCTGAATCCGCGCTGGATCGTGGAAGACATCATTGCCGAACCGCTGCGCGAGCACGCGATCGAGACCGATCCCGATGCCCTGCACGCGCGGGTTGACGCGCTGCTGCGCTCGGTGGGCCTCTCACCGCAGGACCGGGTGAAGTACCCGCACCAGTTTTCGGGCGGGCAGCGTCAGCGCATCTCGATCGCGCGCGCGCTGGCCACCCAGCCCGAGTTTCTGGTGTGCGACGAGCCCACCAGCGCGCTGGATGTGAGCGTGCAGGCGCAGGTGCTCAACATCATGAAAGACCTGCAGCGCGAGCGCGGGCTAACCTACCTGTTCATCAGCCACAACCTGGCCGTGGTGCGGCATGTGAGCGATCAGGTGGGTGTGATGTACCTGGGGCGGCTGGTGGAGCTGGCACCCAAGCACACATTGTTTGACAGCCCGCGCCACCCCTACACGCGCATGCTGCTCGACGCCATTCCCAAGATGCACGACACGGGCCGGGCGCGCACACCGGTGTCTGGCGAGGTGCCGAACCCGCTCAACCCGCCGAGCGGTTGCGCCTTCAACCCGCGCTGCCCGCATGTGAACGAGCGCTGCCGCGTGGAGCGGCCGGTGTTGCAGACCATCGGCGGGGTTCGCATTGCGTGTCACGCGGTGGAAGAAGGTCGGATCTGACATTCAGGCTGGCGGGCGTTTGCGCGGACAACGGGCGCTCCCCTCCGCGAATGTCCCCCGGCCTGCGGCCTCCTCCTTGACTTCGCTGCGGGAAGCGCCCGTCATCCTGAGTCAATAGCTGTGCGGGGCACGTGTCCGAAAGTCCAGAGATGCCGTGGAACCGGCTCAGCCGGGCCACAGGCATCGTCCCCCTCCGGGGGAAGCCGCGTGAGCGGCGCAGGGGGACGCTTGTCAGTGCGCAGCGCGCACAGTCAAGCGTATCGTTTACTGCGCAAGTTGTTTTTCATTTCCCGCAGCAGGGGCTGCAGCTGCGTGCCCCCGATGCGCAGCGCCACGCAGGTGGCCACCACGTCAATCACCATCAAATGCATCAGCCGCGAGGTCATGGGGCTGTAGCGGTCATAGCCTTCGGGGTGATCCGCCGCCAGGTGAATGTGGCCGGCCTGGGCCAGCGGGGAGCCGCTGGTGGTGATGCAGATGACCGTGGCGCCGTGTTTTCGCGCGATGTCGGCGGCGTCCATCAGGTCGCGGGTGCGGCCTGAGTTCGAGACGATCACCAGGCAGTCGCCCGGGCGCAGGAGCGAGGCGCTCATCACCTGCATGTGACCGTCGCTGTAGGCAATGGCGTTGATGCCCAGGCGGAAAAACTTGTGCTGTGCGTCCTGCGCCACGATGCCCGAGTTGCCCGCGCCGTAAAACTCGATCCGGCCGCGGTTCTGGTAGGTGCTCACCAAGGCGTCCACCGCCCTCTCGACCGCGTGGGTGGAGGCGTCGTTGCGGTATTTCAGAAATGCCGCCACCGTGTTGTCGATCACCTTCACCAGCACGTCGCTCACCTTGTCGTCCGCATCCACGCTGCGGTGGATGAACGGCACGCCCTCACTCACCGTGCCGGCCAGCTTGAGCTTGAAGTCCGACAGGCCGTCGTAGCCCATGCTGCGGCAAAACCGCACCACGGTCGGCTTGCTCACATGCGAGCGCAGCGCGAGCTCGGACACCGGCAGGCTGGCGAAACTTCGCGGGTCGCGCAGCACCAGCTTGCCGACGCGCTGTTCGGCGGGTGCCAGTGAAGGCAGTGAGGCTTTGATTCGGTCGAGCATGACAAATGGTAACTGGGTTACCGCTATCGCTCGACTCGGCGAAACCCGAGGCGCCGATAATCGGGCCATGAACCAGCTCGACGCCCTCAAACAATTCACCACCGTGGTCGCGGATACCGGCGACTTCAATCAGCTGGCGGCCTACGCGCCGCAAGACGCCACCACCAACCCCTCCCTCATTCTCAAGGCGGTGCAAAAACCGGACTACGCGCACCTGCTGGCTGAGGCCGTGGCGCGGTATGGCGCACAGGGCCTGGACGAAACCATGAACCGTCTGCTGGTGCGGTTTGGTTGCGAAATCCTCAAGCACATTCCTGGCCGCGTCTCCACCGAGGTGGACGCGCGGCTGAGCTTTGACACCGAGGCCACGGTGACGCGTGCGCGCCGCATCATTGACCTGTACCAGGGTGAGGGCGTGCATGTGGACCGCGTGCTGATCAAGATCGCCTCCACCTGGGAGGGCATCCAGGCGGCTGCGCGGCTGGAGCGCGATGGGATTCACACCAATCTCACCCTGCTGTTTTCCTTCGCCCAGGCGGTCGCCTGCGGCCAGGCCAAGGTACAGCTGATTTCGCCGTTTGTGGGCCGCATTTACGACTGGCACAAGAAGCAGGTGGGCACCCAATGGGACGAGGCGGCGATGGCTGAGGCCAATGACCCGGGCGTGTTGTCGGTCAAAGCCATCTACAACTTCTACAAAAAGTACGGTGTGGCCACCGAGGTGATGGGCGCGAGCTTTCGCAATGTGGGCCAGATCACCGCGCTGGCTGGCTGCGATCTGCTGACCATCAGCCCTGAGCTGCTGTCCCAGTTGGCGGCCAGCACGGCACCGCTGCACCGGCAGCTGGACGCTGACAGCGCGAAGGCGATGCACATCGATTACGTGCAGTACGACGAGGCGGCGTTCCGCTTTGCGCTCAACCAGGATGCCATGGCCACCGAAAAGCTGGCCGAAGGCATCCGCGCTTTTGTGGTGGACACCATCAAGCTCGAAGCCCTGATGAAGTAAGCGCAGCGAGCTCAGAAACGAAAAACCCCGCGAGGCAACTCGCGGGGTTTTTCTTGGGGGTCTCTGTCAGAGCGCCAAGAGGTACTCCGACGCAGCATGAGGTTTCAGGCCTAGGCGCAAGGGCGCAGACAGTGGCATCGCCACGGCAAGCCCTTGCAACAACGGCCTGGAGCCTCAGGCAAGGAGAGCAGGAGCAATTACATGCCCATGCCGCCCATGTCGCCCATCCCACCCATGCCGCCGCCCATGCCGCCGGCAGGTGCTTCGTCTTTCGGTGCCTCAGCGATCATGGCTTCGGTGGTCAGCATCAACGAAGCCACGGAAGCGGCGTTTTGCAGCGCGGTGCGGGTCACTTTCGTTGGGTCCAGAATGCCCATTTCGATCATGTCGCCATAGGTGTCGTTGGCGGCGTTGAAGCCATGGTTGCCCTTGCCTGCCAGGATGGCGTTGACCACCACCGACGGCTCGCCACCGGCGTTGGCCACGATTTCGCGCAGCGGTGCTTCGATCGCTTTCAACACCAGCTTGATGCCGGCGTCCTGGTCAGGGTTGTCACCTTTGATGGTGCCAGCAGCCTGACGGGCGCGCAGCAGTGCCACGCCACCACCGGCCACAATGCCTTCTTCCACCGCAGCGCGGGTGGCGTGCAGGGCATCTTCCACGCGGGCTTTCTTTTCCTTCATCTCGACTTCGGTGGCAGCGCCCACCTTGATCACCGCCACGCCGCCAGCCAGCTTGGCCACGCGCTCTTGCAGCTTCTCGCGGTCGTAGTCGCTGGTGGCTTCTTCGATCTGCACACGAACCTGCTTCACGCGGGCTTCGATGTCGGCAGACGCGCCGGCGCCGTCGATGATGGTGGTGTTTTCCTTGCCCACTTCGATGCTCTTGGCAGAGCCCAGGTCGGCCAGGGTCACTTTTTCCAGGGTCAGGCCGATTTCTTCAGCGATCACCTTGCCGCCAGTCAGGATGGCGATGTCTTCCAGCATGGCCTTGCGGCGGTCGCCGAAGCCAGGCGCCTTCACAGCCACCACCTTCAGAATGCCGCGGATGGTGTTGACCACCAGCGTCGCCAGGGCTTCGCCTTCGACGTCTTCGGCAATGATCAGCAGCGGGCGGCCGGCCTTGGCCACTTGCTCCAGCGTGGGCAGCAGATCGCGGATGTTGGAAACCTTCTTGTCGTACAGCAGCACGAAGGGGTTTTCCAGGATCGCGGACTGCTTCTCGGGGTTGTTGATGAAGTAGGGGCTGAGGTAGCCGCGGTCGAACTGCATGCCTTCGACCACATCCAGCTCGGACTCCAGCGACTTGCCGTCTTCCACGGTGATCACGCCTTCTTTGCCGACCTTGTCCATGGCATCGGCAATGATCTTGCCGATGGTCTCGTCCGAGTTGGCGGAGATGGAGCCCACCTGAGCGATTTCCTTGGAGGTGGTGGTGGCCTTGGAGGCCTTCTTCAGCTCTTCCACCAGTGCGGTCACCGCCTTGTCGATGCCGCGTTTGAGGTCCATCGGGTTCATGCCGGCGGCCACGTACTTCATGCCTTCGCGCACGATGGCCTGGGCCAGCACGGTGGCGGTGGTGGTGCCGTCGCCAGCGATGTCGGAGGTCTTGGAAGCCACTTCCTTGACCATCTGAGCGCCCATGTTCTGGAGCTTGTCCTTCAGTTCGATCTCTTTAGCGACCGAAACGCCATCTTTCGTGACGGTTGGGGCGCCGAACGAGCGCTCCAGCACCACATTGCGACCCTTGGGGCCGAGCGTGACCTTAACGGCATTGGCCAGGATGTTCACACCCTCGACCATGCGTGCGCGGGCTTCGCCGCCGAAAACTACGTCTTTTGCTGCCATGTGTATTACTCCTAAAAGTTAATCAGTTGAGGACCGAGCGGTCAGGCGCTGCGCGCGTGGACGGGTCCGTCCCGCAAATTATTTGGATTCGACGACTGCGAACAGGTCGTCTTCTTTCATCACCAGCAGTTCGTTGCCGTCGACCTTGACGGTCTGGCCGCTGTACTTGCCAAACAAAACGCGGTCGCCGACCTTCACGTTCATGGCCGACAGCTCGCCCTTGTCGTTTTTCTTGCCGGGACCAACGGCCAGGATCTCGCCCTGGTCGGGCTTCTCGGCGGCGGCATCGGGGATGACGATGCCCGAGGCGGTCTTGGTTTCGCTGTCAATACGCTTGACGATCACGCGATCGGCGAGAGGACGAAGGTTCATTGCATCTCCTGAATGGGAAAGTTGGGAAGGATTCACATCGGGGCTGGAGCCAGCGCGCCAGACCCGTTGATCGACGTGGGGTTGGGCAACAAGGGTGTTAGCACTCAACTCCAGCGAGTGCTAATGATAAGGCCGCATGGGACCGTTTTCAAGTGAGCGCAGGCAATAAACGTTGCCGCGCTATGGCGGCGGCACCGTTGTGGCGCGGTCCCGGCGCAGCGGCGAGCAGCGCACCGCGACCCCGCCCGGCAGCCGCACCGACCGCCGGGGTTGGTTCGGCCCTTCAGACCGTGAGCTCGGCCATGGACGATTTGGGGAAGTCCAGTTCCGGCTCCAGCCCCTCGAAGGGCAGGGTGAAGAAGAAGGTGCAGCCTTCGCCCAGCTCGGTCTCGGCCCAGATGCGGCCGCCATGGCGCTCGATGATGCGCTGGGCCAGCGCAAGCCCGGTTCCAGTGCCCTGGAAGTCCATGGAGTGGTGTTGGCGCTGGAACATGACGAACAGGTTGTGGGCCTTCTGCAGATCGAAGCCGACGCCGTTGTCGCGCACATAGAAGGTGCGCCCACCCACTGGGTTGACCTTCCAGCCGATCTCGATCCGCGCCTTTTCCCGGGGCCGGGTGTATTTCACCGAGTTGCTCAGCAGGTTGCCCCAGGCCTGGGCGAGCAGCATGGCGTCGCCGCGGACCACCGGCAGGTCTTCCTCAATCACCCATTCGATCGCGCGATCCGGGTTCTCCCCGCGCAGGTGCGCCATCACGCCCTCCAGCAGCGGCGCCAGCGGCACCGCTTGTGTATCCAGCGTCACGCGACCCAGGCGCGAGTACTCCAGCAATCCCTCGATCATGTTGCCCATGCGATTGCTGGAACGGGCGATGCTGTTGAGGTATTGCAGCGCGAGCTTGTCGCTGGTTTCATCCATGTGCTCCAGCAGCAGGCTGACAAAACTGGAGATGTGGCGCAGCGGCGCGCGCAGGTCGTGCGAGACCATGTGTGAGAACACATCCAGGTCCTTGTTGGCCGCCACCAGCTGCTGCGTACGCTCGGCCACGCGCTTTTCCAGCTCGCGGTTGAGGTCGTTCATCACGTCTTCCAGGCTCTTGGCGGCGGTCATGTCGCGGGTGATTGCGGACAGGCCCTGCAGCTCGCCGGCCTCATTGCGCAGCGCGGTCAATACCGTGTGTGCCCAAAACCGTGAACCGTCGTCGCGCAGGCGCCAGCCGCGGGTTTCCCATTGGCCGTGGGTCTGCGCGAGGCGCATCACCTGGGCGGCATCCACCTCGTCTTCGCCGCCGGTTGCGGCAGCGAGCAGGTCTTGGTAGGGCTTGCCCACCATTTGCGCGCGGGTGTGGCCGTGCAGACGCTGGGCGCTTTCGGTCCAGTCGGTCACCACGCCCTCGGCGTCGACGAAGTAGATGCAGTAATCCTGGATCGCGTCGACCATCAGGCGGTAGCGCTGTTCGCTCTGGAACAGCTCGGCGCTGTGCTCGCGCACACGCTCTTCCAGGTCGCGGTTGGCCTCCAGCACAAACTCCTCGGTTCGCTTGCGGTCGGTGATGTCCTGCACTTCAATGAAAACACCCTCGATGCCGCTGGGCTGCAGGTCTGGGGTGTAGTTCAGCAAGAAAACTTCGCGTAGGCCATTGCCCTGCTCGCGTTCGATCTCGAAGGTTTGCGCATGGCCGTTCAGCGCATTGGCCACGCGGGGCAGTATCTCGGCCATGGCCTCGGGCCGGATCACATCGCTCAGGGGTGTTCCCAGCATTCTTTCAGGTGTCGTGCCATAGCGATCGGCCTGAGCCTTGTTGGCAAATCGACAGGTCAGGGTCTTGTCGTAGTAAGCCAGGCGTGACGGGAGGCGGTCGGTGATGGACTGCAAAAATCCATCGCGCTTGGCTGGCTGGCTCTCCACCGCTTTGAGCGCGCTCGTGTCCTGCACCATCGAATTGCAGTAAAGAAAATGGCCGTCCGCGTCGAACACGGGGGCGGAGCTGAGCATGACATGCAACGGACTGCCATCGGCGCGCCGGATGCTCATGTTCAGCGGTTCGCAGCTTCCCTTTTCGCTCAGCTCGTTGACGTGGATCTGCATGGCGTGGTGCCACTCTGGCTCCACGAGGTCCATCACCAGAGGCTTCTTCGATGCGTCGAACTCAGGGATGCCCAGCCAGCTTTTGAGCGTTTGGTTGATGTTTACCACCCGGAGCTCGGCATCTATCGAGAGGTAGCCGCAAGGCGCCTGCTCGTACAGCGACTGGGCGCGCGCGAGTGCTTGTTCAAGCTCTTCAATGCGCCTTGCCGCCACAACGGTCGCGTCAACGGTGCCGGGTTCGGCTTGGTCTGTGCTGGCGTTGGCTTGCATGTTGGGAGACTCCGGTTCGTTGCAATCGCAGGGCTTCTGCTTCGTACAGGGGTTATCGGAATGCGTCGGGAAAAATTCAGCCCCACTTGTCTGCGCTGGCGTCGGAATTGGAGAAGTAAAAAAAAAGCCCCTGGTTTCTCAACCAGGGGCTGGGCGAATGGGGTCTTTGGGACTACCGTCGCCGTGGCCCGACAAACGATGAACAGGCGCTCAGCGTCAAAGGTCGGGTGTGTCGGCAGCGCGAAAGCCTCAGAGACCTGCCGCGGCGCGCAGGGCGGCCGCCTGGTCGGTGTGTTCCCAGGTGAATTCGGGTTCCTCGCGGCCGAAGTGGCCGTAGGCGGCGGTCTTCTGGTAGATCGGACGCAGCAGATCCAGCATCTGAATGATGCCCTTGGGACGCAGATCGAAGTGGGCTGCGACCAGCTTGGCGATTTCTGCGTCGGGAATGACGCCGGTGCCCTCGGTGTACACCGTGATGTTCATCGGCCGCGCCACCCCGATCGCATAGGCCACCTGCACCTGGCATTGCCGCGCCAGCCCGGCCGCCACCACATTCTTGGCCACGTAGCGCGCGGCGTAGGCGGCGGAGCGATCGACCTTGCTCGGGTCTTTGCCGCTGAAGGCGCCGCCACCGTGCGGGCACGCGCCGCCGTAGGTGTCAACGATGATTTTTCGACCCGTCAGGCCGCAGTCGCCCTGCGGGCCGCCGATCACAAAGCGACCGGTCGGGTTGATCAGGTATTCGGTGTCCTTGAGCCACTCGGCCGGCAGCACCGGGCGGATGATCTCTTCGATGACGGCCTCGGTGAACGACGCCTTCATTTTGGTGGGCGTTTCGGACTGGTCGGGGCTGTGCTGGGTGGACAGCACCACGGTGGCGATGCTGTGCGGCTTGCCGTCCACATAGCGCATCGTCACCTGGCTTTTGGCATCCGGGCGCAGAAAGGGCAGGCGGCCGTCTTTGCGCAGTTGCGCCTGGCGCTCCACCAGCCGGTGGGCGTAGTAGATCGGCGCGGGCATCAGCTCGGGCGTTTCGTCGCAGGCGTAGCCAAACATCAGGCCCTGGTCGCCGGCGCCGGTGTTGAGGTGGTCGTCGCTGGCGTGGTCCACGCCCTGGGCGATGTCGTTGCTCTGCTTGTCATAGCAGACCATGACCGCGCAGCCTTTGTAGTCGATGCCGTACTCGGTGTTGTCGTAGCCAATGCGTTTCAGCGTGTCGCGCGCGACCTGGATGTAGTCGACATGCGCGTTGGTCGTGATCTCGCCGGCCAGCACCACCAGACCGGTGTTGGTGAGCGTTTCGGCCGCCACGCGGCTGCGTGGGTCTTGCTGGAAGATTGCGTCCAGAATGGCGTCGGAAATCTGGTCGGCCACCTTGTCGGGATGGCCTTCAGAGACGGATTCGGAGGTGAAGAGGAAATCGTTCGCCATGTAGATAAACTCCAAAGTGGGTGGATCGGCGTTGCCGTCCTCTCGGAGCTGGCGAACGCTTTAGCGGAATTTATGAATCGCCCCGCAATTAGTTCGGTAACTCGGCGATGTGCGGATTCTAGAACAGACATGTGACCGCGCCCGCCATCCCGTTTCCTCATCGGGGTCTACGGGTGAGGGTGGTCGCCGCGCTGGATTGTCTTGCCTGGCCCTCTTGTGAACACCGTGCTGCGCACCCTTTTCGTTGCCCTGAGTCACCTCCCGCTGCCGGTGCTGCACGCACTGGGCTGGCTGCTGGGCTGGCTGAGCTTTGCGCTGTCGGCCCGCTACCGGCGTCGGCTGATGGCCCACGCCAGGCAGGCGGGTTATGGCTGGCGGGTGGCGATTTCATCGGTCGGTGAGGCCGGCAAGCTGGTGGCCGAGCTGCCGCGGCTCTGGCTTGGGCGGCCGGTGCGCGTGGGCTGGGAGGGCGCGGCCTGCATTGAGGCGGCGCAGGCGCATGGGGCGGGGGTGCTGTTTCTGACGCCACACATGGGCTGCTTTGAAATCACTGCGCAGGCCTATGCGCAGCGCTTTGGCGATCGTCAGCCCATGACGGTGCTGTTCCGCCCCGCCCGCCAGGACTGGCTGAGCGAGCTGATGACCCGCCACCACGCTGGCTGGCGTGAAACAACTCATCAAGGCGCTGAAGGCCGGCCATGCGGTGGGCCTGCTGCCCGATCAGGTGCCACCCGCGGGGCAGGGCGTCTGGGCACCATTTTTCGGCCGGGACGCTTACACCATGACGCTCTCGGCCCGCCTGGCCCACACCGCCCGCACCCAGGTTGTGCTCGCCTGGGGCGAGCGACTGCCCTGGGGCCGGGGCTATTTGGTGCATGTGCGCCCGCTCAGTCAGGCGCTGGGCGAAGCGCTGGCTCCCGACCCGGTGCGCGCGGCGCAGCAGATCAACCAGGCGATGGAGCAGCTGGTGCGAGAATGCCCGCGCCAATATCTTTGGTCTTACGACCGCTACAAGCCGCCCCGTGTTTCGCCGCCAACGGCGCCTCCCGCCTGACCCGCCCTGTGCCTTTGTGCTCCCATTTCACTTTGCTGGTGTGCCATGAAGGCTTCGCCTGACGCGTCCACGGCAGCGGCGCAGGCGCCGCACTGGCGCAACCGCATCGGACTGGGCCTGATGCGGGCGCTGGCCTGGCTGCCTTTGCCCTGGCTGCGGGCGCTGGGTTGGTTGCTCGGTCAGGTGTTGCACACGGTGGCAGCTCGCCGACGCCGCATTGC
>JAIFNE010000182.1 GCA_020047875.1 Hydrogenophaga sp. | reverse complement strand
GCGCCAGCGACGAAGAGCGCCAGACCGTGCGCGAACAGCTCTCGGGCGCCTGCACCACCGAAATCGCCGCCTTCGACGAATTCGCTGCGCTGCTGGCGGGCGAGGGCGGTGAAAGTGCTTACGACCATGTGGTGTTTGACACCGCGCCCACCGGCCACAGCCTGCTGCTGATGGACGCCACCGGCGCCTACCACCGCCAGATGGTGCAGCAATACGAAGGCCAGGCCGAGGGCAAAGGCCTGCACATCATCACCCCGCTCATGCGCCTGCAAGACGCCAGCATGACCCGCGTGGTCATCGTCACCCTGCCCGAAGTCACCCCGGTCAGCCAGGCCGCCGCCCTGCAAGACGATCTGCGCCGCGCCAAGATTGAGCCCTGGGCCTGGGTCATCAACAAAAGCATGCCGCCACCGGCACCACCGATCCGCTGCTGCAAGCGCGGCTGGCGGGCGAGGTCCGCCAGACCGAGCGGATTGCGCGCGGGCTGGCCAAACGCACCTTTGTGCTGCCCTGGTTACCCGAGCCGCCGGTGGGGTTGGAGGCTTTGGCTCGGCTGGTGTAGGGGCGTCGAGTTGGCCCCCTAGAATGCAACGAGAGGAAACAACGACACCACGCCATTCATGACGCCAGAGGCCCGCGCCCGCCAGACGATTGACGCGCTGCTCACCGCAGCGGGCTGGCACGTTTGCGATGTGGCCAGCGCCAACCTCCACGCGGGCAGCGGTGCCGTCAAAGGTGTCGCCATCCGGGAGTTCCCGCTCAACCCCGGCCACGGCTTCGCCGACTACCTGCTCTACGTCAACGGCAAAGCCTGCGGCGTCATCGAAGCCAAGAAAGAAGGCGCCACCTTGAGCGGGGTGGAAGTGCAAAGCGCCCGCTACGCCCAGGGCCTGCCCGCTGCCTTGCCCGCCTGGCGCCGGCCGCTGCCCTTTGTGTTCGAGTCCACCGGGGTCGAAACCCGCTTCACCAACGGGCTGGACCCGGCTCCCCGCGCCCGCCCGCTGTTTGCCTTCTTCCGGCCCGAGCTGCTGTTGCAGTGGCTGGCCTACCTGCCTCCTCAGCCGCAAGGCAACACCGCCAGTGAGCCCGACCAGGCGCCCACCTTCCTCGCCCGCCTGCAGCACATGCCCCCGCTCGTCACCGAATGGGGCCAGGGCGGCGCCAGCTACCAGCTCTGGCCGGCGCAGATCAAGGCCATCAACAACCTTGAAACCAGCCTCGCCGCCAACAAGCCCAAGGCCCTGATCCAGATGGCCACCGGCAGCGGCAAAACCTTCACCGCCATCAGCTTCATCTACCGGCTCATCAAGTTCGGTGGCGCGCGGCGCGTGCTGTTTCTGGTGGACCGCGGCAACCTCGCGCGCCAGACCAAAAAAGAGTTCGACGCTTACGCCAGCCCGCACAACGCCTACAAGTTTGGCGAAGAGTTCATCGTCCAGCACCTGCAGGGCAACCAGCTCGACGGCAGCGCCCGCGTCGTCATCTGCACCATCCAGCGCATGTTCAGCATGCTCAAAGGCAAAGAGCTGGCTGAGGAGGCCGACGAGACCAGCACCGAAGGCGCCGAGGCCCTGTTCAAGGACCCCGAACCCATCGGCTACAACCCGGCCATCCCCATCGAGAGCTTCGACATCGTCGTCACCGACGAAGCCCACCGCAGCATCTACAACCTCTGGCGCCAGGTGCTGGAGTACTTTGACGCCTACCTCATCGGCCTCACCGCCACACCCAACAAACAGACCTTCGGCTTCTTCAACCAGAACCTCGTCATGGAATACGGCCACGCCCAGGCCGTGGCCGACGGCGTCAACGTCAACTACGACGTCTATCGCATCAAGACCGAAGTGACCGAAGCCGGCGCCAAGGTGGACAAAGGCTACTGGCTCGAAACCCAAGACAAAGCCACCCGCCGCAAGACCGCCTGGCAGCTCGACGAAGACTTCGAATACGACCCCACCGAGCTGGACCGCGCCGTGCAGACGCCCGACCAGATCCGCACCGTGGTCCGCACCCTGCGCGACCAGTGGCGCGTGGACCTGTTTCCCCAGCGGCAGGAACTGCCCAAAACCCTCATCTTTGCCAAAGACGACAACCACGCCGAAAAGATCGTCGAAATCCTGCGCGAAGAGTTCGCCCGCGGCAACGAGTTCGCGCAAAAGATCACCTACCGCACCACGGGAGCGAGCCCCGAACAGCTCATCAAAGACTTCCGCACCGCCTACTACCCGCGCGTCGCCGTCACCGTGGACATGATCGCCACCGGCACCGACATCAAGCCGGTCGAAATCGTCATGTTCATGCGCTCGGTCAAAAGCCGCAGCTTCTTCGAGCAGATGAAAGGCCGGGGCGTGCGCGTGTGCCAGCCCACCGACCTCATGGCCGTCAACCCCGGCGAAAAGCTCAAGAAAGACCACTTCGTCATCGTCGACTGTGTGGGCGTGTGCGAGCGCGACAAGACCGACAGCCGCCCCATGGATCAGAAGAAGAGCGTGCCGCTCGACAAGCTGTTGCAAGCCGTCGCCTTAGGCAATGTGGAAGACGAGGTGCTCTCCAGCGTGGCCGCCCGCCTGAGCCGCCTGGGCAAAGACATCAGTGAAGCCGACCACGCCAAGGTGGTGGAAGCCAGCGGCGGCCACAGCCTCAAAGACCTGGCCCGCGGCATCGTGAACGCGCTCAACGCCGAAGCCAACGAAGAGCAGTCACCCACCCAGGCAGAAGCGACCCTGCGCCAAGCCGCCCAGCCTTTCAGCAACCCCGCGCTGCGCGAGCTGATCTTGAAGCTCAAGCAAAAGGCCGATCTCATCATCGACACCGTCACCAGCGACAAGCTGGTGAGCGCCGGTTTTACCGAAGGCAGCGACCGCGCCAAAGAACTGGTGCACAGCTTCGAAGCCTTCATCCAGCAGCACAAAGACGAAATCACCGCGCTGCAAATCCTCTACAACCGCCCGGTGCGCGCGCCGCTCAAGTTTGAAGACATCCAGGCCCTGGCCGACGCGCTGCACAGCCCGCCGCACCTCATTGACGAGTCCGCCCTGTGGCGGGCCTACGCCGCGCTGCAAAAAGGCAAGGTCAAAGGAAGCAACCAGAAACGCCTGCTCACCGACATCGTCAGCCTGGTGCGTTTTGCCATGCAGCAAGACAACGAATTGGTCCCATACCCCGAGCGCGTGCAGGCCAACTTCAAGGCCTGGCTCGCGCAGCAGGGCGGCAAAGCCTTCACCCCCGAACAACAACACTGGTTAGAGATGATCCGCGACCACATCGCCGCCAACCTCGGCATTGACATTGAAGACTTCAGCTACGCCCCCTTTGAACAGGAAGGCGGGCTGGGCAAGGTGCACCAGCTGTTTGGCGCGGAGCTGCCGCAGGTGATTGAGACGCTGAATCGGGAGCTGGCGGCGTGAGTGCCCGGCAAACCCTGTTCATCAGCTCGGTGCAGAAAGAGCTGGCCGCAGAGCGCTGCGCAGTCAAACACTTCATCCACACCGCCCCCCTGCTGTCCCGCTTTTTCGACGTGTTTCTGTTTGAAGACCTGCCCGCCACCGACCAGCGGGCCGACGCGGTCTACCTCTGCGAAGTGGACCGCTGCGCCCTCTACCTCGGCCTGTTCGGCAACGACGACGGCTTTGAAGACGCGCAGGGCACATCGCCCACCGAACACGAATTCGACCGCGCCACCGCCTTGGGCAAACCCCGCCTGATCTACGTGCGCGGCGCCAACGACAGCGCGCGCCATCCCAAAATGCGCGCCCTGGTGCGCAAAGCGGGCGACCAGCTCATTCGCCGCCGTTTTGCGCACACGCCCGAATTGCTGGCCGCCGTCAACGCCAGCCTGGTGGAGCACCTGGCCCGAACGGGTGCGCTGCGCACTGGCCCCTTTGACGCCAGCGCCTGCCCCGGAGCCACGTTGGCCGACCTCTCGCCCGACAAACTGGCCCTGTTTCTGGCGCGGGCGCAGAGCCAGCGCGGCTTTGCGCTGGACCCGGCCACGCCCATGCACAACGCGTTGACGCACCTGAACCTGCTCGACGCCGGGCAGCCCAGCCATGCGGCTGTTTTGTTGTTTGGCCAAGCCCCGCAGCGCTTTCTGCCCAGCTCAGAAGTTAAATGCATGCACTTTCACGGTATGGGGGTGAGCAAGCCCATCCCCTCGTACCAGATCTACAAAGGCACGGTGTTCGAGCTGGTCGATCAGGCGCTGGACTTTGTGTTGTCCAAAATTGCCCGCACCGTGGGCACCCGCGCCACAAGCGTGCAAGCCCCGGTGGGCTACGAACTGCCCCGCGAAGCCGTGGCCGAAGCCATCGTCAACGCCGTGGCGCATCGGGACTACACGTCCAACGCATCGGTGCAAGTCATGCTGTTCGCCGACCGGCTCGAAATCTGGAACCCTGGCGAGTTACCCCCGCAACTGACCGTGGACAACCTGCGCCGCCCGCATGCGTCCATTCCCCGCAGCCCGCGCATTGCCGAGCCCCTGTCTCTGGCCCGCTACATTGAAAAGGCCGGCACCGGCACGCTGGACATGATTGACCTGTGTGCCCAGGCGGGCCTGCCGGCACCCGAGTTTCGGCAAGACGGTGGGCAGTTTGTTCAAACGCTGTGGCGCCCCAAGGGGGCTACTGAGGCGGATGAAGGCACCCAGTCAGGGACCAAGTCGGGACCAAGTCGGGACCAAGTCCAAATCCTCGCCAAAGCCAGCGCGGGCGCGGCTTTGACCGAGTTGATGGCCATTGACGGACGCACCAACCGCACCAAGTTCAGGGACCAAGTCATCAAGCCCCTGCTGGAGCAAGGCTGGCTGGAAATGACCCTGCCCGACAAACCCACCAGCAGCCAACAAAAATACCGCCTCACGCCCCAAGGCGCGGCGTGGCTGCCCAAACGGGCCACGAATAGGCCAAACGGGCCAGACACTGCGCCAACCGCGCCGCAGAGCAAACAGGCCATAAAGGGGCCAAAGGGGCCATAACCGCTATGAAACGACAACAAACCCCAAAAACCGAAGACGGCCTGGGCCGCGTGCACCCGCTGATTGGGGCCGAGCTGCCGGTGGTGATTGAGACGCTGAATCGGGAGTTGGCAGCGTGAGTTCGGCTGACATCGCCTTGCCAACCATCACGGGTCTTCTCGGCAATCTGTTGCCGCTGAAATACGGAAAGAGCCTTCCTGCAGCGTCCCGTGATTCGTCGGGATCAGTGCCGGTCTTTGGCTCAAGTGGTGTGGTTGGTTCGCACTCTGCTGCGCTAACAACCGGCCCAACCATCATCGTTGGACGCAAGGGCAATGTTGGCGCTGTTCACTATTCTTCATTGCCTTGCTGGCCCATCGATACGGCTTACTTTGTTGAACCGCCTGCTGGGCACAACCCGGCGTACTACAGGTATCTGCTGCAGTCGCTCAACCTCGTTCGATTGGACAAGTCCACTGCAATCCCAGGACTGAGTCGCGACGACTACAACGCCGTTGAAGTCATGATTCATGCGCCTGACCAGCAGGATGGCGTGGTTCGACGAAGCCGTCGCCAACCTCCAGCGCGTCAAGGCCAACCTCAAACGCTACAAAGCCGCCGTCCTCAAAGCCGCCGTCGAAGGCCGCCTCGTAGAAACCGAAGCCAGCCTCGCCCACCGCGAAGGCCGCAGCTACGAGACCGGTGAACACCTTCTGCAACGCATCGTTGAGGAGCGGCGGGCGAAGTGGTCGGGGAAGGGAAAGTACAAGGAGCCAGCGGGGCAGACCTCTGAGCTCACTATTGCAGTACCCGATGGATGGACGAGTGCAACCGTAGATCAACTGGGTAGCGTCAAGCTTGGAAAGATGTTGGACAAGCAGAAGCACACGGCAGGTGCGCCGTATCGGTACTTGCGCAACATCAATGTTCGCTGGGGTACGTTCGATGTGTCGGATGTGTTCGAAATGAACTTCGAAACAGATGAACTCGAACGCTTTTCGGTTCGAGCCGGTGATGTTCTGGTTTGCGAAGGCGGTGAGCCTGCCCGCGCTGCTGTTTGGCGCTCCAAACAAACGGATATAAAGTATCAAAAGGCACTCCATCGCGTTCGCTTTGATGGAGCCTACCTGCCGGATCTCCTCGTGATCGCTCTTGAGCACCTGGCCAAGTCCGGAGCGTTGGATGAACTGTATGGTGGCAGCACCATCAAGCATTTCACGCGTGAAACTTTCGTAAAGCTGGTGTTGCCCGTCCCGCCTGCAGCAGAGCAAGCCCGAATCGTCGCGGAAGTCGATCGCCGTCTGTCCATCATCCATGAAGTCAAATCTGAGGTTGACTCCAACCTCCAACGGGCTCAGGCGCTTCGGCGGGCCACTCTTTCAAGAGCTTTTGCGTTGTAGGGAACTTTGAAATGACTACTAAACGTGTCCGGAATCATGAATTGGAAGAGCTTTCGCTGGCTGCACTTCGGTTTGAGTTGCCTTCAAAGTGGGTGATACACGATTTTCGAAAAGACTACGGAATCGATGTTCAGCTGGAAATCTTTGAAGTGGATGGTTTTGCCACAGGGCTACGTTGCTACGGCCAACTTAAAGCTACTGACAACGCGGCTGGTGAAGATGTTCTTTCTTTAGATCGAGATCACTTTGAGTATTGGAGTGCGCATACTGACCCAGTGGTTTTGTTGCGGTACTACGCTGATACAAATCGGTATTTTTGGTGCTGGCTACATGAGGTTGCTTGGTCGTTGAAGCCCGAGGCGAAATACCTGAGTGTGACAAAATTTCTAAAGCCGTGGGACAAGGCAAATTCGCCGAAATCTATTCAGGAATTTTTGGAGCAGAGAAGTCGAGTGTTTACTGAGCGGCAGTTGCCGCCGTTCATAGTTGCTGTGCGAAGTAGTACCACGCCTTTTGCGATATTGGTCGAGGTTGCCAATGCTTTGGACGATTTGAAGAACTTGAGCGTTTTTCAATTCGAGGCAGAGAGCTTGGATTCCACGGCATTTGAGGTTTCGCTGCTGCCAGGTGGAATCGTCTGCTCCTACCTTGGCTTTCCAGGTGTGATGGTTGAAGATATCGATGAGACAACACCTTCCTGCATTGCGCACACAATCCTCCTACTTGTCTTTCTGACCGCGTGTCGCTACGACAGAATCCTCGTAGCTCGACCGTTGGCAAAGAGCTGTTTTGGGTTGCTGCGCAAAGCAGCGGGTGAGAAGTTTTTCTTCCCTCTAGTCGATTCGCTTATATATGCCGTTGGGTTGAAGGATGCGACAAACTTGTTTCATAGTGAGCCCGAAAGTGAAGAGCCAGAGGTAAGCAATGCATTGTTTGCTGGGGCTGCTTATGTGGCAGCTCAGCGCTACGGTGAGTTTGACCAATGGGTTTTAATGCTTCGCGAGGAGTTAGCTGGGTCTACGGTAGATGCACATAAAGCCGCTTTGGCATACAGCCTCGGGAACGCCTTATCAAACAAAGGCCAGTGGGCTGAAGCGCTGCCGATGTTTAAGCTTGCAGCCGAAGCGCTTCCTGAATATTTCAAGCGGGGTTACTTCCGACATGAATACGGTGCAGCGCTTTTTGAAAATGGAATGTTTGCTGAAGCTGCTGAACAGTACCGTGCTGCACTCGCATTGGAACCGTCAACGCGACTACATTACTTGCTGGGCGATGTGCTCTTTTCTGCGGGTGAGTTTAGTGACGCAATTGTTGAGTTGGATATTGCGCTCAACGCTCAGTTGGACGAAGGTGATATTTTGTCCGCAAACTTGCTTAGAGAGCTTTGCCGTGAGTTTGTTGAAGATTGGAAGATAACTCACCTTGCCCTATCTTCTGCAGATGATGGTGGTATTGGTGTCTTGCAGAGTCTGTCTGCTGAGGATTTGAGAGATCTTCCGAACGCGTTGTTGCCGTTTATGCAAACATTTGGCGCTGATGCATTGTTTAACTTTAACGCGGGGCATGTTGCTCTTACTAATGGGCAGCATGTTTTGGCCGCATACCGGTTTTTAAACTGTGCAATGCGGCAACGTTTCGATTCAGAAGCGTGGGCGCTAGCTGTTGGAAGCGCGTTTGCTGCGCAGGATGCAGTCTTAATGATGTTGGCGACAACCTCTGGGTACTTTTTTGTGAAAGAAAAACTGCTCGTAGATTTTTTTCGAGTGACGCAGTTTTCCCATGCAGATGCTGCAGAGCGCGAGCGATTGCAGAGGAAGTTTGCGGAAATCGTATACACCAGTCGGGGCAATTCATCGCAAAAACCCCTGACCGTCAGATTTTTTGGTCCAGATAGCGCCAATGTCTTTGAGATTTGACTTGGCTGCGTGGATTGGTCTGTAAGAACAACACTACGTATTTGTAGATTCCCAGCAGATGTCTATTCCTCTCTCGCTGCGCATCTTCGCCGCCGACGGCGACCCCGACGGCCTGCGCATCGTCGAGCGCTTCAACGCCAGCGCCCGTGCCGTGGTGTTCCCGCGGGCCTTGCTGCCGCAGGTGAAGGCCCGGCCCGAGTTGCAGCAGACCGGGGTGTATTTTTTGTGAGCCACCATGCGCCAACTTGACCTGTTCTCTTCCCTCCAGTCCAGCACCGAGGGCATCGACACCGAGTTCAAGTCGGCGCGGGGCGGGTTACCGGGCAGTTTCTGGGAGTCGTATTCCGCCTTTGCCAACACCCAGGGCGGCACCATCGTGCTGGGCGTGGCCGAAAAGCCCATCGGTCTGGTGTGGGAGGGCGTGCCCGATGCGGCGCAGTTGCGCACGGTGCTCTGGAACCAGTTGAACGACCGCAACAAGGTCAGCGCCAACCTCTTGCGTGATGACGATGTGCGCACGGTGGACGACGAGGGGCGCCAGTTTGTGGTGGTGAACGTGCCGCGGGCTTCGCGGCTGCAGCGCCCGGTGTTTGTGGGGCCCAACCCCATGAATGGCACGTTTCGCCGGGCGGACGAGGGCGATTACCGCTGCTCGGACGACGAGGTGTGGCCGACCAGTCGGACACGCCGGCCGACTCGCAAATCGTGGAGCACTTCGGGCAGGCCGACTTTGACCCGGAGACGGTCAAGCAGTACCGCAATCGCTTTGCCTCCCGCGCGCCAGACCACCCCTGGCTGTTGCTGGACGATGCCGCGTTACTGACCAAGCTGAGCGCGCTGCGCCGCGACCGCGCCACGGGGCTGGAGGGTGCCACGGTGGCGGGGCTGCTGATGTTTGGCCGGTTCGAGGCCTTGCGCGATGCGCTGCCCGGTTTTCATGTGGACTACCGGGAGCGTTTGTCGGACGACCCGGCCGTGCGCTGGACGGACCGCGTGGTGCCCGATGGCACCTGGGAAAACAACCTGTTCCAGTTCTACGTGCGGGTGATGCAGCGCCTGTCGGGCGACTTGAAGATGCCATTCCAGCTGGACCGCGAGCTGTACCGCAAAGACGACTCTGCCGTGCACGAGGCTTTGCGTGAAGCGGTGGTCAATGCCCTGGTGCACGCGGACCACCGGGGCCAGGGCGGGGTGGTGATCGAGCGGTATCTGGACCGCATCGAGCTGTCCAACCCGGGCTCGCTGCTGGTCTCGCGGGTGCAGCTGCTGCAGGGTGGGGTGAGTGAGTGCCGCAACAAGAGCCTGCAGCTGATGTTCCAGCTCATGGGCGGTGGCGACAAGGCGGGCTCGGGCATGGACAAGATTCGTGCGGGGTGGCGGTCGCAGCATTGGCGCTCGCCCCGGCTGGAAGAATCTTTGCAGCCGGACCGCGTGAAGCTGGTGCTGCCGATGGTCAGCCTGATTCCGGACGAGGTGGAAAAGGCGTTGCGTCTGCGCTTTGGCGACCGGTTTGCCCAGCTGGACAAGACGGCGGTGCAGGCGGTGGTGACGGCACAGGTGGAGGGCAGCGTGACCAATGGCCGCATGCAGGAAATCACCGGGGAGCACTCGAAAGACATCACCGGCGTGCTGCAAGGGCTGGTGCGCGATGGCCTGCTGACGCAGCAGAACCAGCGGCGCTGGGCCAGCTACCGGGTGGCAGAGGACTCCCCCCAATCCGGCAGTGACTCCCCTCATTTGGCACGGAACTCCCCCCACGACTCCCCCCAATGGACCGGTGACTCCCCTCATTTGCCGGGTAGCTCCCCTCATTTGCCAGGGGACTCCCCTCATTTGCCGCCAGAACTCCTGTCATTGGCTGAGCCCGCGCGAAACAAGAAGAAGCTGCCGGTGGCTGAAATGGAGCGCCTGGTTCTGCTGCTGTGTGAGGCGCGATGGCTGACCTCCAAGGAACTGGCCGTCCTGCTGAGCCGTGATCCGGAGAACCTGCAAAGCCGCATCCTCGGCGGGATGGTGAGAAAACATCTGTTGGAGCTGCGCTACCCCGATGTGCCCAACCGGCCAGATCAGGCGTATCGCACGGCAACCAAGGCACCCGAATGAACAGCGTGAGCACCCCTTTCTCCCTCCGCATCTTCGTCGCCGACGGTGACCCCGACGGCCTGCGCATCGTCGAACGCTTCAACGCAAGCGCCCGCCAGGTGAAGGCCCGGCCCGAGCTGCAGCAGACCGGGGTGTACCTGCTGTGAGGAGTCTGCGCGGCAGAAGGAACGTCGGCTGCAAAGCGGCTGCGGCGGTCCATTTTTCACCGGCTTCTTGTCCCATAGCTGGGCTATGGGACTGCGAAGCCGGCGAAAACTGTTCTCGCCGGATCCGCTTTTCGCTGCGACGCCTTCTGCCGCACAGGCTCCCCAGCCCGCGGCCAGACGGCGAGGGCGAGCTGCTCTACGTGGGCGAGGGCGACCCGATCCTCCTGCGCCTGCAAAAGCACCAGTCAGAAAAAGATTTCTGGACCCGCGCCATCGGCTTCGTGGCGGTTGGCGGGCTGCTGAACAAGGCGCATGTGCAGTTTCTGGAGGCGCGGCTGATCGCGCTGGCCCGTGCGGCCAAGCGCGTGCCGCTGGACAACGGCAACTTTCCCGGCGAACCCACCCTGAGCGAGGCGGACCGGGCCGACATGGAGGTGTTTCTCAGCCACATGCTGGGCATGCTGCCGGTGCTGGGGGTGCATGCGTTTGAGTCGGCTCCGGGTGCTTCGGTGTCGGGTCTGACGGCTGCTGGGCCAGCGGCTGCGGTACCCACCTTGCTCTACTGCAAAGGCAAGGGAGTCGAGGCAACGGGGTACGAGTCCACCCAGGGGTTCGTGGTCTGCAAGTGGTCACAGGCCGTGTCCGACGAGGTGCCCTCGCTGGAGACCAACAAGCCCGCCCGCCTCGTGCAGTGCGAAGACTTGATCGACCGTGGGGTGGTGGAGAGACACGCTGGCGCTTTCCGCTTCACACAAGACTATGTCTTCTCGTCACCCAGCCTGGCCGCCACTTTTGTTCTGGGCATGAGCAGCAACGGGCGAACCAAATGGCGTGACGCCCATGGGCGCACGCTGAAGGAGTTGCAGGAGGCAGAGGCGAGCGGTTGAGTGTTCGGCATTCGCGATTCGCGAACGCCGAATGTGGGCATCTGCAATATGCATATTGCATATTGCATATAAACGAAAAATCAACGCTGAATCAGCTATATTTATGCAATCTGCATATTGCATAAACAGGGCCATCCATGAGTTCAACCGGTATCAAGGCAAGGCTGAGCCACGCGCAGTGGTCGCTCAAGCCGCAAGACTTGGCGATGGCGCTGAAGCTGGTGTGTTTGGCGGGGGAGCGGGTGATTTACGCCGAGCTGGCCCGTGCCATGCGCATGTCGCAGTTCGAGGCCCATGCCTGTTTGGCCCGTCTGAGCGCTGCGCGTTTGCTCACCGAGGTGGGCGGTGCGCCCGCGCTGGTGATGCCGGCGTTTCGCCCGCTGTTGCTGCAGGGAGCGCCGTACTTTTTTCCGGCGGTGCGCGGCGAAGTCACGGTGGGTTTTCCCACGGCGTATGGCGTGGAGCCGCTGAAATCGCTGGTGATGTTTTCTGACGAGCTGCCGCCGGTGTGGCCGCACGCCGATGGCCCGGTGCGCGGTAGCACCCTGTTGCCGCTCTATCCCAAGCTGCCGCTGGCGGCGCAGGCCGACGCTTGCCTCTATGAATTGCTGGCGTTGTTTGATGCCTTGCGCATCGGTCAGGCCCGCGAGCGGGAGCTGGCGCGCGGCTTGCTCGAAGAACGGTTGAAGGGGTTGGCCTTATGAGCGCCGCGCCGGGCCGCCCCAAGCCAGCTCGCACCGCAGCCCGCAGGGCGAAGGTACGCCAATGAGCAATCCCAATTTGGAAATCCTGGAGCTGGTGGCGCATGCGCTGGGGCCGGTGTGCGACGAGGTGGTGTTTGTGGGCGGCTGCGCAGCCGGCCTGCTGCTCACGCAAGCCCGGCCAGACCGCATACGGGCAACGGAAGACGTGGACATCGTGGCGCAGGCGCTCACCGTGCGCGACTATCACGCGGTGGAAGAAAGGGTGCGGGCGCAGGGCTTCAGCAACGACATGAGGCCCGAAGCGCCGATTTGCCGCTGGGTCTACAAAAACGTGACGCTGGACGTGATGCCCACGGTGAAAGAGATCTTGGGTTTTGCGAACCGCTGGTACCCGTTGGCCATAGAAACCGCCCAGACCGTGGCGCTGCCGTCTGGCCTGCAGATCAGGCTGATTGCCGCGCCGGTGTTCATTGCCACGAAGCTGGAAGCATTCAACGACCGTGGCCGTGATGCGAACGGCGAACCCGACTTTCTGGGCAGCCACGACATGGAAGACATCGTGGCTGTGACCGACCGGCGCCCCGAGCTGTTGACCGAATGCGAAGCCATGCCCGCCGAGCTGCGCACCTACCTGGCGAGCGCATTCACCGATTTGTTGGGTAACGCCGATTTCTTGACAACGCTGGCCGGGCACCTGCCTGGCGACGCGGCCAGCCAGAGCCGCCTGCCCAAACTCACCGATACCTTGCGCGGCTTCACGCGCCTTTGATCTCTGATCACCCCATGAACACCAACACCCACTCCCTCGTCCAGAAACTCTGGAACTACTGCAACGTGCTGCGCGACGACGGCATGAGCTATGGCGACTACGTGGAGCAGCTGACCTACCTGCTGTTCCTGAAGATGGCGCACGAGCGCAGCCAGCCGCCGCACAACCAGCCGAGCATCGTGCCGGCGGGATACGGCTGGCCCGAGCTGCTGGCGCGCGATGGCGACGCGCTGTTTGACCACTACCGCCACACGCTGGAGCGCCTGGGGCTGGAGCGCGGCACGCTGGGGCTGATCTTCGCCAAGGCGCAGAACAAGTTCCAGGACCCAGCCAAGCTGCGCCGCGTGGTGGCCGACCTGATCGACACCGAGACCTGGACCATTCTGGGCGCGGACGTGAAGGGCGACGCGTATGAAGGCCTGCTGGAGCGCAACGCGCAAGACACCAAGAGCGGCGCGGGCCAATACTTCACGCCGCGCGCGCTCATTCAGGCCATGGTGGACTGCATCGCGCCGCAACCGGGCGAGACGATTTGCGACCCGGCCTGTGGAACAGGCGGCTTCCTGTTCACCGCGCACAACCACATCACCGCGCACCACAAGAACCTGACGCGCGAGCAGCTGAGGCACCTGAAGGAAAAGGCGTTCACCGGATACGAGCTGGTGCAGGCCACGGCGCGGGTGTGCGCCATGAACCTGATGCTGCACGGAATCGGGTCTGAAAAGTCGGTACCGGTGGTGGTGGGCGATGCGCTGGGCACCGACCCAGGCGCGCGCTTTGACGTGGTGCTGGCCAACCCGCCGTTTGGCAAGAAGAGCAGCACGGTGATCGTGGGCGAAGACGGCCGCACCAGCACCGAAAAAGACATCATCGAGCGAGACGATTTCTGGGCCACCACCAGCAACAAACAGCTCAACTTCGTGCAGCACATCAAGACGCTGCTGGCCACCCACGGCCGAGCGGCGGTGGTGCTGCCCGACAACGTGCTGTTTGAAGGCGGGGCGGGCGAAACCATCCGCCGCCGCTTGCTGCAGGAATGCGATCTGCACACCCTGCTGCGCCTGCCCACCGGCCTGTTTTACGCGCAGGGTGTGAAGGCCAACGTGCTGTTCTTCGACAAGAAGCCCGCGAGCGAAACGGCGTGGACGAAACAGCTCTGGATCTACGACCTGCGCACCAACAAGCACTTCACGCTCAAGACCAACCCGCTGCGGCGTGAAGACCTTGCAGAATTCGTGACGCT
>JAIFNE010000143.1 GCA_020047875.1 Hydrogenophaga sp. | reverse complement strand
GTGGCGCCGAGCATGTTGCTGTCGGTGCTGTAGGCCTTTTCGGCGCTCATCTTGTAGCCAAAGCCGTTGGCCGTCATGAAGGCGCTCATCTCGGCGCGGCCGCCCAGTTCGTCGATGAACAGTTGGTCGAGCCAGGGCTTGTAGATCTTCAGGCTGGGGTTGGTCAGCAGGCCGTAGCGGTAGAAGCGCTCGATGTCGTTGCCCTTGAAGGTGCTGCCGTCGCCCCAGATGTGGACGTCGTCTTCCTTCATGGCGGCCACCAGCATGGTGCCGGTGACGGCACGGCCCAGCGGCGTGGTGTTGAAGTAGGTGATGCCGCCGGTGCTGATGTGAAACGCGCCGCACTGGATGGCGGCAATGCCCTCGTGCGCCAGCTGCACGCGGCAGTCGATCAGGCGGGCTTTTTCAGCGCCGTAAGCCATGGCCTTGCGCGGGATTTCGTCGTAGTCGGCCTCGTCGGGTTGGCCGAGGTTGGCGGTGTAGGCGTAAGGGATCGCGCCCTTTTGCTTCATCCAGAGCAGGGCGGCGGAGGTGTCGAGCCCGCCAGAGAAAGCGATGCCGACTTTCTGCTTCGTGGGCAGGTTTTGGAGGATGGTGGCCATGTGATTTCCAGTGATGTCTTGGAAGCGTAGCGAGGCGTCGTCAGGCGAGGCGCGGGCGCCCGAAGAAAACCCGAGCGCACTTGAGGTGCGTGAGGATTTTCTCTGGGCTGTAACGAAGCATCACGACGCCGCCGCAGCTTCAGCCGAAATGGCAGATGTAGTGGTAGGCCTCGGCGACCCGAATGTCGAAGCTGCTGTTGCCGGGGATGCTGAATGTGTCGCCCGGGCCAGACTTGAGCCACGCATCGCTGCCGGCCAGTTTGTATTCGCAGCCGCCGGCCACGCATTCCATGATCTCGGGCGCGCCGGTGTTGAAGGTGAGCGTGGCGGGCAGCACCACGCCGACCGATTTTTTGGTGCCGTCGGGGAAGGTGATGCCGTGGCTGACGCATTTGCCGTCGAAGTACACGCTGGCCTGGGTGTTGACGGCGACGCCGCTGATCTGGGTGGTGGTCATGTGGGGGCTGCGTTGGGTGAAAAGGTTGGGATTTTAGGTGGCCTGGGCTGGCCAGCTGGCGGGGTCGAAGCCCACCGTCACCGCCTCGGGCTGTGGCGACCACTGCACCACTGGCCGCTTGATCAGGCTGGGGTGGGCCAGCATGAGGGCGCGGGCGCTGGCTGCGTCGATCACCGCGGCGCGGGTGGCTTCGTCGAGTTTTCGCCAGGTCGTGCCTTTGCGGTTGACCAGTGCCTCCCAGCCAAGCTGGGTCAGCCACTGGTCCAGCGCGGCTTCGGGCACGCCCTGTTTTTTGAAGTCGTGGAAGTCGTGCACCGCGCCGTGGTCGTTGAGCCAGGCGCGCGCTTTCTTCACTGTGTCGCAGTTGGGGATGCCATAGAGCGTGATCATGGCCAGGATTCTCGCTGAGCCGGGTTCGGTGTCCCGCAGGGGTGGGAGAATCCCAGCCATGCTCAACATCGACCTCCCCGACCACCCGACGACCCTGCCCGAATGGCTGGCCCATTGCGAGCGCCTGCACCCGCAGGGCATCGTGGGCATCGAGCTGGGGCTGGAGCGGGTGCAGGCGGTGGCCCGGCGCATGGGCCTGGTGATGCCGTGCCCGGTGATCACGGTGGCGGGCACCAATGGCAAGGGGTCTACCTGCGTGATGTTGGAGGCGGTGTATGGCGAGGCCGGCTTTCGCACCGGTGTTTACACCTCGCCGCATCTGGTGCACTTCGAGGAGCGCTGCCGCATTGGCGGCGAGGCGGTGGCGGCCAGCGAGCTGCTGCCGGCGTTCGCCGAGGTGGAGGCGGCGCGGCTGGGCGGCGCGGGCGAAGAGACGATTCGCCTGACCTATTTCGAGTTCACCACCCTGGCGATTTTGCGCACGCTGGCCCGCAATGGCATCGAGGTGGCGATTCTGGAAGTGGGCCTGGGCGGGCGGCTGGACGCGGTCAACATCATCGACGCCGACTGCACCGTGATCACCTCGATCGACCTGGATCACATGGCCTTGCTCGGCCCGGACCGCGAAGCCATCGGCTTCGAGAAGGCGGGCGTCATGCGCACCGGCCGCCCGGTGGTGGTGAGCGATCCGGCGCCACCGCAAAGCGTGCTCGACCGCGCGCTGGAAATCGGCGCGCCGCTCTGGCGGCTCGGTAAAGACTTCCACTTTGCCGGCGACCAGCAGCAGTGGGGCTGGGCCATGCACCCTTCGCACGGCGGGCGGCGCTACAGCGGCCTGGCCTACCCGGCGCTGCGCGGCGCCAACCAGTTGGTGAATGCCGCCGGTGTGCTGGCTGCGGTGGAGGCGCTGCGTGATCGCCTGCCGGTGACGGCGCAGGCGGTGCGCAACGGGCTGGCGCTGGTGGAGTTGCCCGGGCGTTTTCAGATCGTGCCCGGCACCCCCACGCTGGTGCTGGATGTGGCGCACAACCCGCACTCGGTGGCCGCACTCACCGAAAACCTCGATGCGATGGGCTTTTACCCCACCACCCACGCCGTGTTCGGCGCCATGGCAGACAAAGACCTGAGCGCGATGCTGGCGCGCATCAGCCCCCTGATCGACCGCTGGCATGTGTGCGATCTGCCGTCGCCGCGGGCTGCCACGGCGGCAGAGCTGGGCCAGCGTGTGGCCGCGCTGCCCGGCCCGGTGGGCACCGGTGCCGCGCGCGTGGCCGGGTGTCACGCAGACCCGCAGCAGGCCCTGCAGGCAGCGGTGGCCGCGGCGGACCCCACTGATAGAATCGTGGTCTTCGGATCCTTCCTCACCGTGGGTGCCGTTCTGCAAGACGGCGTGCCCCGTTTGAGCGCGAAGCACCTGCCCGCCTGACGGTATTTTTCTCTCTGCCGGGCGCTGCGTTCCCCTCGCCAGGTCACCTCAGCCCATGTTCGCATCCCGCTCCAGCGCCCCCGGCAAAGCGCCGCCGCCGCCCCCCCAGAGCATCGAGGCGGTTCGCCGGCGCGCCCGCCACCGCCTGATCGGCGCGGCGGTGCTGGTGCTGCTGGGTGTGATCGGGTTCCCGCTGCTCTTCGACACCGAGCCGCGGCCCCTGTCGGTGGACATTCCGATCGAGATTCCAGCCAAAACGCCGCGGCCTGCGCCGCCTTCGGTGTCTGCCGCCAGCGAGGCCGGCAAACCCACACCGGCCCTGGTGCAGCCTGTGCCGTCAAGCGTTACCGCCAGCGACAGCCTGGGCCCACGGGAAGAGGCGGTGGAGGCTGCGCCCAGGAGCCCGGTTGAGAAGCCGGCCGAAAAAGCAGCCGAGAAGCCGGTGGACAAAGCCGCTGAAAGTCGTGCGGGCGAGCAGTCGGTCGCGTCGCCCACTGCGTCGCCCAAGACCGCGCAGACCAATACCCCACCCGTCAAACCCGCGCCGGCCAAGGACGAGGCCGAGCGTGCGCGCGCTCTGCTCGATGGCAGAACCGCGCCAAAACCCGCGCCCGATCAGCCCTCGGCGGACAAACCAGTTGCAGGCAGCGAGCGCCTCGTGGTGCAGGTTGGGGCATTTGCCGATGCTGCAGGCGCGCGCGAGGTGCGCAGCAGGCTGGAGCGCTCAGGCCTGAAGACCTACACCCATGTGGCCGAGACACCGCAGGGCCAGCGCACACGGGTGCGCGTGGGCCCGTTTGACAGCCGCGCCGAGGCCGAAAAAGCGGCTGCTCGCGTCAAGGCGCTGGGGCTGCCAGCGGCCATTCTCACGCTGTGATGCGCCAGCCGGCGAGAGCGCTTCGCCCATGACCTGGCTCGACTGGACGCTGCTTGGCGTGTTGCTGGTCTCCGCGCTGGTGGGGCTGTGGCGCGGCCTGGTTTACGAGGTGTTGTCGGTGGCGGGCTGGGTGCTGGCGTTTGTGTTGGCGCAGGCCTGGGCCGAGCCGGTGGGCCAGCGGTTGCCCATGGACGGGGCGGCGGAGCCGCTGAGGCTGGCGGCAGGCTTTGCGCTGGTTTTCATTGCGGTGGCTTTCACCGCCGGCTTGTTGTCGTGGCTGGTGAAGAAGCTGGTTGCGGCGGTTGGTTTGCGGCCTGTGGACCGGTTGCTGGGCGGCGTGTTTGGTGTGTTGCGTGGCGTGGTGATCTTGCTGGGCGCTGCGGTGGTGGTGGGCATGTTGCCGTTGAGCGCGCAGGCGGGCTGGCAGGCATCGCCCGTGGCGCAGACCGTGAGCGCCACATTGCATGCGCTCAAGCCGCTGCTGCCCGACGCGGTGGCGCGGCACCTGCGCTGAGTTTTTTCTTCGAGGATTCGAATATGTGTGGAATCGTGGGTGTGGTCAGCCAGGCGCCGGTCAATCAGCTGATTTACGACGCGCTGCTGCTGTTGCAGCACCGCGGGCAAGACGCGGCAGGCATCGTGACCGAGCAAGGCCGCAAGTTCTTCATGCACAAGGCCAAGGGCATGGTGCGAGATGTGTTCCGCACCCGCAACATGCGGGCCCTGCCGGGCGACAGCGGCCTGGGCCAGGTGCGCTACCCGACGGCGGGCAACGCCTACAGCGAAGAGGAGGCGCAGCCGTTCTACGTGAATGCGCCCTTTGGCATCACGCTGGTGCACAACGGCAACCTCACCAACGCGCAAGCGCTCAAGCAGGAGCTGTTTCAGACCGACCACCGACACATCAACACCGACAGCGACTCCGAGGTGTTGCTCAATGTGCTGGCGCACGAGCTGGAGCGGGTCTCGCGCGGCATCGCGCTGAAGCCCGAAGATGTGTTCGAGGCGGTGCGCGGTGTGCACCAGCGCGTGCGCGGCTCGTATGCGGTGATTGCGCTGATCGCCGGGCACGGCATGCTGGCGTTTCGCGATCCTTTTGGCATCCGGCCGCTGTGTGTGGGCCAGGGTGCGGGCGGTGTGATGGTGGCCAGCGAGTCGGTCGCGCTGGAGGGCACCGGCTTTGAGCTGTTGCGCGACGTGCAGCCGGGCGAGGCTCTGTTTGCGCCACACGACGGCAGCCTGCACTTTCAGTCGTGTGCCGAGAACACCAGCCACAACCCTTGCATCTTCGAATACGTGTACCTGGCGCGACCCGACTCGGTGCTCGACGGCATTTCCGTTTACCAGGCGCGCCTGAACCTGGGCAAGACGCTGGCCAAGCGCGTGGTCTCCACCGTGCCTCCGAATGAGATTGATGTGGTGATCCCCATCCCCGAGTCCTCGCGCCCAAGCGCCATGGAGCTGGCCAAGCTGCTGGGGCTGCCTTACCGCGAGGGCTTCGTGAAGAACCGGTATGTGGGCCGCACCTTCATCATGCCGGGGCAGGGCGTTCGCAAAAAATCGGTGCGTCAGAAGCTCAATGTGATCGTCAGTGAGTTCAAGGGCCGCAACGTGCTGCTGGTGGACGACTCCATTGTGCGGGGCACCACCAGCCGCGAGATCGTGCAGATGGCCCGCGACGCCGGTGCGCGCCGCGTGTACCTGGCCAGCGCCGCGCCGCCGGTGCGTTTCCCCAACGTGTATGGCATCGACATGCCCACCCCCAGCGAGCTGGTGGCCCACGGCCGCACGGTTGACGAGGTGCGCGCCAGCATTGGCTGCGATGCGCTGATTTACCAGGACGTCGAGGCGATGAAGCAGGCGATTGGCTCCATCAACCCGGCGCTTCACGGCTTTGACGCCTCGTGTTTCGATGGCGTTTACGTCACCGGCGACATCACGCCGGAGCAGATCGCCCAGCTGAACCAGGGGCGAGATCAGACGGAAGAGGGCGAAGAAGACAGCTCCCGTTTGGCCCTGCCCAACGCCCAGCAAGGCTGAGTGCCGTCCTGTTTTTTCAAACCTCGCTTTCCTTTTGCCCGCATGAGCCACCGAAGTCCCAATACCGATCCCCACCCCGACTGGCACCGCGACACGCTGGCGGTGCGCGTGGCCAGCGAGCGCAGCCACTACGGGGAGAACTCCGAGGCGCTCTTTCTCACCAGCGGCTACGTGCAGCCCTCGGCGGAGGTGTCGGCACGCCGGTTTTCCGGCGATGAAGAGGGCTTTACCTACGGCCGATATGGCAACCCCACCGTGGCCAGCTTCGAGCGCCGCCTGGCAGCGCTGGAAGGGTCTGAGGCCTGCATTTCCACCGCCTCCGGCATGTCGGCCATTTTGATGATGTGCATGGGCCTGCTCAAGGCCGGCGATCACGTGGTGTGTTCGCAGTCCATGTTTGGCTCTACCATCAAACTGATCGGCACCGACCTAGCGAAGTTTGGGGTGTTGTCCAGCTTTGTGTCGCAGACCGATGTGGCGGCCTGGCGCGCGGCGATCACGCCCGAAACCCGGCTGCTGTTTGCCGAGACGCCCACGAATCCGCTCACTGAGGTGTGCGATATCCGAGCCCTGGCCGACATCGCGCACAGCGCCGGCGCGCTGCTGTGCGTGGACAACTGCTTTGCCACGCCAGCCCTGCAGCAACCCATGGCGCTGGGTGCGGACATCGTGATGCATTCCGGCACCAAATACCTCGACGGGCAAGGCCGCGTGATGGCTGGCGCGCTCTGTGCCAGCGAGGCCCTGGTGACCAAATCCTTTCTGCCGGTGCTCAAGAGCGCCGGCATGACGCTCTCGCCGTTCAACGCCTGGGTGGTGCTCAAGGGGCTGGAGACGCTCGCCATTCGCATGCGTGCGCAGTCCGAGCGCGCGCTGGCGCTGGCCCGTTGGCTGGAGTCGCATGCCGCGGTGGCGAGGGTGTTCTATCCTGGTCTGGCCAGCCACCCTCAGCACGCGCTGGCCATGGCCCAGCAGTCGGGCTGCGGTGGTGCGGTGCTCTCGTTCGAGGTGAAGGCCGCCGATGGCGCGCAGGCGCGCGAACGGGCATTCCATGTGCTCGATACCATGCAGACGCTGTCGCTCTCCACCAACCTGGGCGACACCAAAACCCTGGTGGCGCATCCCGCCAGCACCTCACACGGCCGCCTCACCGAAGCGCAGCGCGCCGCCGC
>JAIFNE010000158.1 GCA_020047875.1 Hydrogenophaga sp. | reverse complement strand
CGCAGGTCGATGCCGCGGTGTTCCAGCAGGTCGTAAGCCAGCAGCACCACCGGCTGCTCGCGCAGCATCTTCGGGCCCACGCTCTTGCGGCCGATGCGCTTTTGCAGCTCGGCAAACGGCTGGGGCTGGCCGTCCTTCCAGACCAGGATCTCGCCGTCGAGCACCGTGCCGTCGGGCATGGCCTGGCCGGCGTTGGCCAGTTCGGGGTAGCGCTCGGTCACCAGCTCTTCCCCACGCGACCACAGCCAGACCTGGCCGCCGCGCTGGACCAGCTGCGCGCGGATGCCGTCCCATTTCCACTCGATCTGCCAGTCGGATGGTGGGCCCAGGCGCTCGGGCAGGCGCTCCAGTGGTTCGGTGAAGGGATGGGCCAGGAAAAACGGGTAAGGCTGGCCGTTGAGTGCCGGCTGGCTTTCTGCGGTTGATTCCGGCGCGATCAGCGCTCGGTGGTCGGCTGGCGAGGGTTGCCGCCCGGTGGCGGTGTAACCCATGAGGCGCTGCGCCACCCGCTTGGGGTCGACCCCGGCCACAGCCGCCAGCGCCTGGGTGACTTGCAGCCGCGACACGCCCACCCGAAAGCCGCCGGTGAGCAGCTTGAAATACACGAAGCGCTGTTCGTCGGGCAACACGGCCCACTGCGCTCGCAGGGCTTGCGCCTGCGTGTCGGGCGGCATTTCGCGCAGCGGCAGCAGGTGCTGCTCCAGCCACTCGGCCAGGCCGCGCTCCACCGGCGCGGCGGGCGGTGGCAGCAGCAGCGACACGGTTTCGGCCAGGTCGCCCACGGTCTGGTAACTTTCCTCGAACAGCCACTCAGGCAGCTGCGTCAGTTCACGAGCCAGCTCGCGCAGCTGGCGCGTGGGCACGGTCTGGCGCGGCTTGCCGCCCGCCAGGAAATACACCGCCCAGGCGGCATCGGCGGCGGGGGATTCCCGCAGGTAGCGCTGCAGTGCGGCCTGTTTGTCGCGGGTGGCGGTGGACGCGTCGAGCTCGCGGTAGAGCGCGGCAAAGCGTTTCATGCGGGGAGCCTGGGCGGCAGAAGAGTCGTTGGCTGCAAACCGCCCGCAGCGGTCCATTTTTCACCGTCTTTTTGCCCCATAGCCGGGCTATGGGGCGGCAAATCCGGCAAAAACTGGCCTCGCTGGGGGCGGTTTTCGCTTTCAACGCCTTCTGCCGCCCAGGCTCCTAGGTCTGCCGCGTCCTCGTGGCCGTATTCGGTTTCGAAGGCCTGCGCGTCCAGCCCGCGTTCGCTGAGGTGGCGCACCAAGACCGGCACGCTGCCGTGGGTGACCCGAATATGCTGCGCGCCCGTGCCGTCAATGGCGCTCATCAGGCCGGGCCAGTCGGCATGGTCGGACATGACGAAGCCGCGGTCCACGCCGCGCCGCCGTCGCGTGCCGCGCACCTGCATCCAGCCGCTGGCAAAGGCGTCCACCGCGTCGGCGCCAAAGCGCTTCATCCAGGGCGTGCCCTGCGCCGAGGGCGGTGCAATCACCAGCGCGCGTTGCAGGGCGGCCTTGTCGAGCTGGGTTACCCGGTGGGTGGCGGGCAGGTGAATGCCGGCCTCGCGGTACACCGCGTTCAGCGGCTCGACCGCGCCATGCACCACGATAGGCCCGATGCCCGGATCGACGCCGCTCAGGATGCGCTGCGCTTTACCGAAGGCGTAGGCCAGCAGCACCGAGGCGCGGCCTTCGCTGGCGTTGCGCTGCCACCAGCCGTTGATGTCGCCGAACAGCACGCTTTGCACGGGCCAGCGGTAGATGGGCAGGCCAAAGGTGGACTCGGTGATGAAGGTGTCGCAGCGCACCGGCTCGAAGGGCGCGCAGGTGCCGTCGGCCTCGGTTTTGTAGTCGCCCGAGGCGACCCAGACCCGACCACCGTGCTCCAGCCGCACCTGGGCCGAGCCCAGCACGTGGCCGGCTGGGTGCAGCGAGAGGCGCACGCCGTGGTGTTCGATGGCCTGGCCGTAGTCCAGGGTCTGCAGCGCGATGTCGGCGCCCAGGCGCTGGCGCAGCGTGCCCGCGCTGAGCGTGTGCGCCAGGTAATGCCCGTGGCCGCGGCGCGCGTGGTCCGAATGGCCATGGGTGATCACGGCCCGTTCCACCGGCCGCCAGGGGTCGATGTAGAAATGGCCCGCCGGGCAGTAGAGGCCTTCGGGGCGGGCGACGATGAGGTCGTTGGGCGTGGCCATGGCAGCTGCGAGTGTGCCGCAGCGCTGCGGGCGCTCGGCCCAACCCCGCCGCCGCGGGGTATTGCACCATTTTTTCGGCGGTTATCCGGGGTTCAACCGGGGCGCTGGCGGCTACATTCGCCACATGTACCAGCTGTTGCCCGAGAGTGCGCTTGTCTTGAATCAGCCCGTCCCGGTCAATCTGTGGGATCCGAAGGGCGTGCTGTTGCTGCGCAAGGGGGAAACGGTTGCCTCTGAAACCCAGCGCGAGTGGATCATGTTGCATTCGCCTCACGTGCGGGCTGAAGATTGGCAGGCCGTCACTTACGGCTACATGGCCAAACTGGACAGGATGGTGCGCAACAACGAGTCGCTGAGCGAAATCGTCAAGCTCCGTGCGCTTTCGGTGGAGGTGGAGGTGGAGACCCGCGCCACGTCCGAGGCGCTGGTCCCCCACGAAGCCTGGGCGGAACTGCAGGCCGCTCTGAGCAGCCTGCTGCATCTGGGCTCGGGTGCTACCGACTTTCTCAACCGCCTGCAGTCCATCGAGAAGGAGGCCGGTCGCCTGTGGCAGCAGCAACCAGACCACAGCATGCTGGTGCTGGTGCAGTCCCTTTTTTCGCCCCGCTTGTCTTACAGCACCACCCACGCCCTGCTGTGCGCCGGTCTGTGCCAGCTGGTGGCCGAGTCCCATGACATGGCGCCCGAGGTGTCCCGGCGCCTGGCGCTTGCCGCCATGACGATGAACATCGGCATGACCCGGCTGCACGACCAGCTGGCGCACCAGGCCACCGAGCCCACGGCGCTTCAGCGGCGCCTGATTCGTGAGCATCCGCTGAGCAGTGCCGCCGTCCTGCGCGAGCTGGGGGTGAACGATCCGGTATGGCTGGGGCTGGTCGAGGAGCATCACGAGCGGCGCGATGGCACTGGCTACCCGGCGGGAGTCCGGGTTGACCATGTGGAGCATCGGCTGCTGCAACTGGCCGACAGCTTCGTCGCCTGCGTCAGCCCGAGGGAGGGTCGGGGATCCCTGTCGTCCCAAGACCTGGCGCGGCAGATGTATCTGGGTTTTGGCGACGCGCCAGACCGCTGGGGCGCTTCGTTCGTGAAGGTGGTTGGTTTCTTCCCGCCGGGCAGCTACGTGCGGCTGGTCAACGGCGAGTGTGGCGTGGTGATGCGCCGGGGTCTGAAAGCCAACGCACCCAAGGTGATGGCCCTCACCAGCCGTCAGGGCACACCGCTGGGCGAGCCTGTGCTGAGAGACACGGCAGAAGCCGCCTTCGCCGTTCAGGCCAGCTTGCCGCCGGGGGAGGTGAAGGTGTTGGTCAACGTGGCGCAGCTGCTGCTGCGCTGCTGACTGGCTTGCAAGGCGCGCCGCCCGGTGTGAACGGGCGGCGACAGCTCGCTGACCAAGACCGCTGGCGCCTTTCTTCTCTTACGAGAAGAAAGATTCGCTTTTTGACGAAAAGCGAACTGCTCGCTGACCGCGAGCGCTGGCGCCTTTCTTCTCTTACGAGAAGAAAGATTTCGCTTTTTCAAACCATCCTTGGTCGTTTGGGCTGTGCTTGTGGCCGCCTTTTTTGAACGACTCGTCGAGTTCCTTCAACAGCTTGCGCTGGTGTTCGGTGAGCTTGACCGGGGTTTCCACCGCCACGTGGCAGTACAGGTCGCCGGGGTAGCTGCTGCGCACGCCTTTGATGCCCTTGCCACGCAGGCGGAAGGTTTTGCCGCTTTGCGTGCCCTCGGGCAGGTCGATGGTGGCCTTGCCTTGCAGGGTGGGCACGTCGATCTCGCCGCCGAGTGAGGCGGTGGTCATGGACACCGGCACCTGGCAGTGCAAGTCGTCGCCCTCACGATCGAAGATGTCGTGTTTGCGCAGGCGGATCTCGATGTACAGGTCGCCCGCGGGACCGCCGTTCTGGCCCGGTTCGCCGTTGCCGCTGGAGCGGATGCGCTGACCGTCGTCGATGCCGGCGGGAATCTTGATTTCCAGCGTCTTCTGCTTCTTGATCTTGCCCTGGCCATTGCAGGCGGTGCATGGCTCGGGGATCACCTTGCCGGTGCCGTGACAGGTGGGGCAGGTCTGCTGCACGCTGAAAAAGCCCTGACGCATTTGCACCACGCCCTGGCCGTTGCAGGTGTGGCAGGTCTTGACGCTGGTTCCCGGCTTGGCACCGGTGCCCTTGCAGGTGTCGCAGTTGTCCCAGGAGGGAATGCGGATCTGGCTGTCTTTGCCGCTGGCTGCTTCCTCCAGGCTGATCTCCATCGCGTAAGAGAGATCCGCGCCACGGTAGACCTGCCGCCCGCCGCGCTGACCACCGCGCTGACCACCAAAGATATCGCCAAAAATATCGCCGAAGGCGCCGGAGAAACCTTCAAAGCCCTCGCCGCCGGCTGCACCGCGCAGGTTGGGGTCAACGCCAGCATGGCCATGCTGATCGTAGGCAGCCCTTTTTTGCGGATCCGACAGCATCTCGTAGGCCTCTTTGGCCTCTTTGAACCGGTCTTCGGCCGCCTTGGCCGCATCGCCCTGGTTGCGGTCGGGGTGGTGCTTCATCGCGAGCTTGCGATAGGCCTTCTTGATCTCCTCGTCAGAGGCGTTCTTGGGCACGCCCAGCACTTCGTAAAAATCGCGTTTGGTTGCCATGGTCTGTTGGGTTCTGGTTGAACACAAACGCCGCGCCGGGTCACTTGGCAGTGCCCGGGCGCGGCGGCGGGTGTCAGGCCCGAAAGCCGGCGACGATCAACCCTTTTTCACTTCCTTGACCTCGGCGTCCACGATGTCGTCGTCGGCGCCGGCCTTGCTGGCGCTGCCGCCCTGTGGCTCGCTGCGCGGCTCGCTCGCGCCGGCGTCACCAGCGGCTTCTGCCTGAGAGGCCGCGTAGACCTTCTCGCCCAGTTTCTGGCTGGTGCTCATGAGCGCTTCGGTGGTGCTTTCAATGGCGGCTTTGTCGTCGCCCTTGAGCGCTTCTTCCACGTTCTTGATGGCGGCCTCAATGGCTTCTTTTTCGCCGCCATCGAGCTTGTCACCGTGCTCGCCCAGGCTCTTCTTCACGCTGTGCACCATGGCCTCGCCCTGGTTGCGCGCCTGCACCAGCTCCACCTTTTTCTTGTCGTCGGCAGCGTTGAGCTCGGCGTCTTTCACCATCTGCTGGATCTCGGCCTCGGACAGGCCCGAGTTGGCCTTGATGGTGATCTTGTTTTCTTTGCCGGTGCCCTTGTCCTTGGCGCCCACGTGCAGGATGCCGTTGGCATCAATGTCAAACGACACCTCGATCTGCGGCATGCCGCGCGGCGAAGCGGGGATGCCTTCGAGGTTGAACTCGCCCAGCGCCTTGTTGCCGGCAGCGATTTCACGCTCGCCCTGGAACACCTTGATGGTCACCGCCGGCTGGTTGTCTTCCGCGGTGGAGAAGGTCTGTGCGAACTTGGTCGGAATGGTGGTGTTCTTGGCGATCATCTTGGTCATGACGCCGCCCATGGTCTCGATGCCCAGGCTCAGCGGGGTCACGTCCAGCAGCAGCACGTCTTTGCGGTCACCGCTCAACACCTGGCCCTGAATGGCAGCGCCCACGGCCACGGCTTCGTCCGGGTTCACGTCCTTGCGTGGCTCCTTGCCGAAGAACTCTTTCACCTTTTCCTGCACCTTGGGCATGCGGGTCATGCCGCCGACCAGGATCACGTCGTTGATCTCGCCCACGCTCACGCCAGCGTCTTTGATGGCCGTGCGGCAGGGCGCGATGGTGCGCTCGATCAACTCTTCCACCAGCGCTTCAAGCTTGGCGCGGCTGAGCTTGATGTTCAGGTGCTTGGGGCCGGATGCGTCTGCGGTGATGTAAGGCAGGTTGATGTCGGTTGCGGCGGACGACGACAGCTCGATCTTGGCCTTCTCCGCGGCTTCTTTCAGGCGCTGCAGGGCCAGCACATCTTTGGTCAGGTCGACGCCTTGCTCTTTCTTGAACTCGGTGACGATGAAGTCGATGATGCGCTGGTCGAAGTCTTCACCGCCCAGGAAGGTGTCGCCGTTGGTGGACAACACCTCGAACTGCTTCTCGCCATCGACATCGGCAATTTCGATGATGGACACGTCGAACGTGCCGCCACCCAGGTCGTACACCGCAATCTTGCGGTCGCCCTTGTCCTGCTTGTCCAGGCCGAAGGCCAGTGCGGCGGCGGTGGGCTCGTTGATGATGCGTTTCACATCCAGACCAGCGATGCGGCCGGCGTCTTTGGTGGCCTGGCGCTGTGCGTCGTTGAAGTAGGCCGGCACCGTGATCACGGCCTCGGTGACCGGCTCGCCCAGGTAGTCCTCGGCGGTTTTCTTCATCTTGCGCAGGATGTCGGCGCTGACCTGCTGGGCGGAAATCTGCTTGCCGCGCACCTCCACCCAGGCGTCGCCGTTGTCGGCGGCCACGATGGAGTAAGGCATGAGGTTGATGTCCTTCTGGACTTCTTTCTCGGTGAACTTGCGGCCAATCAGCCGCTTGATCGCGTAGAGCGT
>JAIFNE010000047.1 GCA_020047875.1 Hydrogenophaga sp. | reverse complement strand
ACCTGAAGAGCAGGCTGCGATCAGGGCGCTGCTCGGCCCGCCACACAGCGCGCACGCCTCACCAAGGCACAGTTTTCCCCTGGTGGTCGAAAAAGCCGCCGGTCTGGGTGGCATTCAGGCGGTCCATCACCGCCAGCAGCTCTGCAGCGGCGGCCTCGGGCGGGCGCACGGTGAGACCAGCTTTGGCAAAAGGCTGTGAGAGCGGCGTGTCCACCGTGCCGGGGTGCAACGCCACGCAGACCGCCTCGCGGTTGCGCCGCGCCAGCTCAATGGCCGCCGTGTGCACCAGCTGATTAAGCGCGGCCTTCGCAGCGCGGTAGGCGTACCAGCCACCCAGCGCGTTGTCGCCGATGCTGCCCACCCGGGCCGAGAAAAACGCCGCCAGGCAAGGCCCCTGGCGCGGCAGCAGGGGCAGAAAGTGCCGCATCACCAGCGCAGGCCCGATGGCGTTCACCGCAAAGCTGTGGGCCAGGGCCTCGGCTTCCAGGTGTTGCCAGGAGCGCTCGGGTTCGGCGCGTGAGCCGGCCGCGGTCTCGCCGTGCAGGAAACCGGTGGCCACGATCAGGCGCGCCAGCGTTTCGCCGCGCTGCGCCAGCCGCTGCGCGACCCGCGCCGCGCAGGCCTCGACCGAGCCGGCCTGGGTGTAATCGAGGGCCGGGTCGGTGTGGCGCCCGACAGCCAGCACCGTCTCGCCGCGCGCCTGCAAGGCGCTCACCAGCGCGGCGCCCAGCCCACCGGTGCCGCCCAACACCAGCGTGACGAAAGAAGGGGTTGTGCTGATTTCGCTCATCCAGGGATTCTCTTCGCCAACTACCATAGATGCCCCAAACAAGGACTCTCAGCCATGGCTTCATTTGACTTCGATCTCTTCGTGATTGGCGGCGGCAGCGGCGGCGTGCGCGCCGCGCGCATGGCGGCCCAGCGGGGCGCACGCGTGGCGCTGGCCGAGATGCTGGGTACCGACGGCCTGGGCGGCACCTGCGTCAACGTGGGCTGCATTCCCAAGAAGCTTTACAGCTACGCGGCGCACTATGGCGAGGCGTTCCACGAAGCCGCGGGCTACGGATGGGAGTTTCATGCCCCCACGCTTCCCGCTTCGCGTGGTGCGCTGCCCCCCGAGGGGGCTGTTGCTCCTTGGGGCGGCCCGGCGGAGCAACGCATGCGCCCCACGCTTCCCGCTTCGCGTGGTGCGCTGCCCCCCGAGGGGGCTGTTGCTCCTTGGGGCGGCCCTGCGGAACAACGCATGCGCCCCAGCCTCAACTGGGCCACGCTCAAGGCCAACCGGGCCAAGGAAATCGGGCGCTTGAACGGGGTTTACCGCAACCTGCTGAGCGGCTCGGGCGTGACGGTGTTCAACGGTTTTGCGCGCATCGACGCGGCCAACGCCATCACCCTGGCCACGCTGCACGCCGACGGCTCGCCCGGACACCAGCACTTCACCGCCAAACACATCCTGATCGCCACCGGCGGCACGCCGTTTGTGCCGCACTTCCAGGGGCGGGAACACGTGATCACCTCGAACGAAATTTTTGACCTGGAGCCCTTCCCCAAGCGCCTGCTGGTGGTGGGCGGTGGCTACATTGCCTGTGAATTTGCCTCCATCTTCAACGGCCTGGGCGCCCGGGTCACACAGCTCTACCGTGGCGAGCAGGTGCTGCGCGGCTTCGATGACGAAATTCGCCACTTCGTCGCGGGCGAAATGACCAAGTCGGGCGTCGACGTGCGGCTCAACGCCGACGTGGTCGACGTACAGAAAACCGACGACGGCCTGCGCGTGGAATGCGAAGGCGGCAGCACGGTGATGGCCGACGCGGTGCTCTACGCCACCGGCCGCGTGCCCAACGTGAAGGGCCTGGGCCTGGACACGGTGGGCGTGGCCCAGGGCGGCCAGGGCGAGGTGATCGTGAACGCGCAGTACCAAACCAACGTGCCGAGCATCTACGCCGTGGGCGATGTCACCAACCGGGTGCAGCTCACACCGGTGGCGCTGGGTGAGGCCATGGTGGTGGTGGACCAGTTGTTTGGCCCGGCGCCCGGCAAGGCACCGCGCAGCATGGGCTACGACTTCATTCCCACCGCTGTCTTCACCCACCCCAACATCGGCACCGTGGGCTTCACCGAGCAGCAGGCGCGCGACGAGTTCGGCGCCATCACCGTCTTTCGCAGCGAGTTCCGGGCGCTGCGGCACACGCTCTCGGGCAGCAGCGAGCGCACGCTGATGAAGCTGATCGTGGACGCCAAAACCGACCGCGTGGTGGGCCTGCACATGGTCGGCGCCGAGGCCGGCGAGGTGGTTCAGGGCTTCGCGGTGGCCATGAAAGCGGGCGCCACCAAGGCGGTGTTCGACAGCACCATCGGCATCCACCCGACCGCTGCGGAAGAGTTCGTGACGATGCGCGAGCCGACGCGCAGCTGAGGTAGGAGCCCCCACGCTCCGCCGCTGCGCGGGTCGCTGCCCCCCGAGGGGGCTGGGCCTGCCTTGGGGCGGCCCGGCGGCTGGCCCGGTAGCCCCACGCTGCGCTGCTGCGCGGGTCGCGGTCAGGCCAGCCCGGGCGCTGCGGTCAGGAAGCCATCCAGCCGATCAGCGCGACGCACAGCGCGGTGTGCGCCCACAAGCCGGGCGCGAGCCAGCGCAGGTAGGGCCAGCGGCCCACCAGACCGGCGGTCACGCTCTTGCTGCCGGCGTGCACCGTCAGCGCCAACATCACCGGAACCGCGTCGGCGAACGACAGCGCGCTGCCCGATGTGGCGAACACCGCCGCCAGCGCGGCATGCAGGTCGGCCAGCGATGCCACCAGGGTGCCCGCAATCAGGCCCGCCTGCCCGAGCCAGAGATCCAGCCCGTGCACCAGCGCCTGAATGCCGGCCAGCAGCGCCGCCACCGCACCCGCGCCCCAGAGGCTGAACATGCGGTCGCTCCCTGGCCCGGGCAGGCCTTCCATGCGCGGGCTGGACACCGCGTCTTCGGCCGGCTCGGGCGGCGCGCCGCGCACCATCCACCAGGCCCAGCCGCCGGCCAGCGCGGCGCCAGCCAGGGCAGGCAACCACAGCACCGCCAGCCAGGCCGGCTGCACCGCCGCGGCCACCAGCAGAATCTGCATCTGGGTCGCCACGCACGACATCAGCGCACCCCCGGCCATCAGCCGCGCGCCCGAGCGGCCTTCTCGCACCGCCAGCCCCAGCGTGGCGATGGTGGCCGTGCTCGACACAAAACCCGACGCCAGCGCCGAAAACGCCACCGCCTCGCGCGCCTGCAGCAGGCGGCCACTCAGGTGCGCCAGCGACTGCACGGCCAGCAGCAGCGCCAGCAGCTGCACGATCACATGGGGGTTGAGTACCGGCCCCCAGAGCGCCCGATCGGGCACCAGCGGCAGCGCCATCAGCACCAGCGCGGCCAAAATGATGCCGTCGCGCACCTCGCCTGGGCTGAGCCACTGGCTGGCGAATCGGTGCAGCGATTTGCGTCCGGCCAGCATGGCGGTGAGGCCCACCGCCATGCCGGCGGCCAACGGCAGGCTCCAGGCGGACAGCACGCCGATGAGGTAGGTCAGCAGCAGCGCAATTTCGGTGGTGCTGCCCGGGTCTTCGGATCGGTCGCGCCAGTAGGCCACCAGCGCCAGCGCCGCCACCAGCAGCGCGCCCACCACCATCAGGCCAGCCACCCCGGTGAGAGCGGCTGCCGCCCCCATCACGCTGGTGAGGGCAAACGTGCGCAGGCCGGCAAACGCGCGCCTGGGGCCGCTGCCCTTGCGCCGCTCGCGCTCAATGCCCACCAGCAGGCCGCAGCCCAGCGCCGCGACCAACACTGCCGCGGCGCCACCCAGGCTGGGCTGGGCGGGCGCAAACACGGTGGCGGCGTCAAACATGCGGGGTTATTGGGCTTGTCATGGTGCAGGGTCACAATCAGCGCCATGCACAAAACACCCGACTTTACCGCCCCGGTTTTCTACCGCGATCCCGCCGCCGCGCTGGCCCAGGTGCAGGCGATTTACCAGCGCGGCGTGGAGCATCTGCGGCGGGCCATGCGCGACTATGTCTCGGGCGGCGACTTCCGCCAGACCCGCGTGCGCGCCTGCTACCCGTTCGTGCGGCTGCACACGCAAAGCAACGCCAAGCAAGGGCCCGCCCACCTGAGCTATGGCTTCGTGGCCGGCCCCGGCCGCTTTGAAACCACGCTCACGCGCCCCGACCTGTTCGGCCCCTACCTGCTCAAGCAGTTCGAGCTGCTGCTCGCCAACCACGGCGGCGAGCTGGAGGTGGGCACCAGCGCCCAGCCCATCCCGATCCACTTTTCGTTTGCCGAACACGAGCATGTGGAGGGCCAGCTCAGCGCCGAACGGCGCGGACTCATGCGCGACGTGTTCGACCTGCCCGACCTCACCGCCATGGACGACGGCATCGCCAACGGCACCTTCGAGCCGCGCGCCGGCGAAGCCCAGCCGCTGGCGCTGTTCACCGCGCCACGGGTCGACTACTCGCTGCAGCGCCTGCGCCACTACACCGGCACCGCCCCCGAGTGGTTTCAAAACTTCGTGCTGTTCACCAATTACCAGTTTTACATCGACGAATTCATCAAGCTCGGCCACGCCGAAATGGCCAACCCGGCCAGCGAATACACCGCCTTCGTGGAACCGGGCAACGTGGTCACGCGGCGCACAGGCCTTGGCGCCGAACCGGGTGACGAGATCGGCGCGCCACCGCCCCGGCTGCCGCAAATGCCGGCCTACCACCTCATGCGCGCCGACCGCAGCGGCATCACCATGGTCAACATCGGCGTGGGCCCGTCCAACGCCAAAACCATCACCGACCACATCGCCGTGCTGCGCCCACACGCCTGGCTCATGATCGGCCACTGCGCCGGCCTGCGCAGCTCGCAGCAGCTGGGCGACTACGTGCTCGCCCACGCCTACGTGCGCGAAGACCATGTGCTCGACGAAGAACTGCCGCTGTGGGTGCCCATTCCGGCGCTGGCCGAAATTCAGCTCGCGCTCGAGGGCGCGGTGGCCGATGTGGCCAACCTGCCCCCCAGCGAACTCAAGCGCATCATGCGCACCGGCACCGTGGCCAGCACCGACAACCGCAACTGGGAGCTGCTGCCCGACAACACGCCGCAGCGCCGCTTCTCGCAATCGCGCGCGGTCGCGCTCGACATGGAAAGCGCCACCATCGCCGCCAACGGTTTCCGGTTTCGCGTGCCCTACGGCACCCTGCTGTGCGTGAGCGACAAGCCGCTGCACGGCGAAATCAAACTCCCCGGCATGGCCAACCACTTCTACCGCGAGCGGGTCGACCAGCATTTGCGCATCGGCATTCGCGCGGTCGAGCGCCTGCGCGAAGCCGGCCCCGGCCAGTTGCACAGCCGCAAGCTGCGCAGCTTCGCCGAGGTGGCGTTTCAGTAAGCCGCCGCGCGCGGCACCGCGCCGCTTGGGCGCGGGCAAGCGCCCCGCCCTTTTCCATTTCCTTCCTTTTTCCGCACCCAGGCCCCCATGCTCACCGGCGAACTCAAAAGCAAAATCGACCAGATCTGGAACGCATTCTGGTCCGGCGGCATCGCCAACCCCATTGAAGTGATCGAGCAGATCACCTACCTGCTGTTTCTGCGCCGGCTCGACGACCTGCACACCCTGGAAGAAAACAAGGCCAACCGCCTGGGCCGCCCCATGGCGCGGCACATCTTCCCGCTGGGGCACGACGCCAAAGGCCGCCATTACGACACCCTGCGCTGGAGCCGCTTCAAAAACGAAGCCCCGGCCGAGATGTTTGACACCCTGAGCGAACACGTCTTCCCCATGCTGCGCACCCTGGGCGTGAACGGCAACAGCTCGAACGGCGGGGACAGCTCCACCTACGCGCAACACATGAAAGACGCGCGCTTCACCATCCCCACGCCCGCGCTGCTGGCCAAGGTGGTCGATCTGCTGGCCGCCGTGCCCATGGACAACCGCGACACCAAGGGCGACCTCTACGAATACATGCTGGGCAAGATCGCCAGCGCCGGGCAAAACGGCCAGTTCCGCACCCCGCGCCACATCATCCAGCTGATGGTGGAAATGACCGCGCCCACGCCCACCGACACCATTTGCGACCCCGCCAGCGGCACCTGCGGTTTCTTGGTGGCGGCTGGCGAACACCTGCGCGAGCACCACGCCAGCCTGTTCCACGACCCAAAGTTGAACAGCCACTTCAACCACGGCATGTTCCACGGCTACGACTTCGACAACACCATGCTGCGCATCGGCAGCAGCGTGGAAAACCCGGCCATCACCTACCGCGACTCGCTGGGCCAGGAACACGGGCTGGAAGTTGACCGCTACAGCCTGGTGCTGGCCAACCCACCCTTTGCCGGCAGCCTGGACTATGAAAACGTGGCCAAGGACCTGCTGCAAACGGTCAAAACCAAGAAAACCGAGCTGCTGTTCCTCGCCCTGTTTCTGCGCCTGCTCAAACCCGGCGGCCGGGCGGCGGTGATCGTGCCCGACGGCGTGTTGTTCGGTTCCAGCACCGCCCACAAAACCCTGCGCCAGATGCTGGTGGAAGACCACAAACTCGACGCCATCGTCAGCCTGCCCGGCGGCGTGTTCAAGCCCTATGCCGGCGTGAGCACCGCCATTCTGTTCTTCACCAAAACCAACAGCGGCGGCACCGACCACGTGTGGTTTTACGACCTGCAGGCCGACGGCTGGAGCCTGGACGACAAACGCCAGCCGCTGCTCAGCGAAAACCAACTCGGCACCCGCCCTGCCCAAACACTGAGCGAAGCCGAGCACGCCAAAAACAACCTGCCCGACGTGCTGGCCCGCTGGGCAAAACGCGATGAAAAAGGCGAAGGCGACGAACACACCCGCCCCCGCACCGCCCAGAGCTTCTGCGTGCCCAAGGCCGACATCGCCGCCAACGGCTACGACCTCAGCCTCAACCGCTACAAAGAAGTGGTGCACCAGCAGGTGCAGCACCGCGCCCCCGCCGAGATCCTGGCTGAGCTGGCGCGGCTGGAAGATGAGATTGCGCAGGGGACGAAGGCGCTGGCGGAGATGTTGAAGTGAGTGGCTGGAAATCGGTCGCGTTGTCAGAGGTTGCGGACATTGAACGCAACGGCGTTGAGGCGTCGGCCATACGCGATGGAACGCTCTACGTTGGCCTGGAGAACATCCAATCTGGCGGCGACTTTCTGAATGTTCGTGCAGTCGATGAAGGTGAGCTGGCAAGCAGCAAATTCGCCTTTACTGGCGAGCATTTGCTCTACGGGAAGCTGCGCCCGTATCTCGCGAAAATCGCTCGTCCTTGGTTTGCTGGGGTTTGCAGTACCGACATCGTGCCCATCAAGCCAGGACCACGACTGGACCGGGACTATCTTTCGCACTTTCTCCGCCAGCCGAGCATGGTGGACTTTGCAAACTCCAGAGCCACGGGCGCTAACCTGCCGAGGCTCAGTCCGCGCGTGCTGGCGGGCTTTGAAGTCCCGCTCCCACCCCTCCCCGAACAACGCCGCATCGCCGCCATCCTGGACCAGGCCGACAC
>JAIFNE010000007.1 GCA_020047875.1 Hydrogenophaga sp. | reverse complement strand
AAGGGCAGCGGCAGCAGCGTGACCAGCGCCAGCCAGGGGTTGATGGAGAACAGGATGACCGAGGTCATGCCGAGCATCAGCACGTCGGTGGCGAAGTCGAGCGCGTGCAGCGAGAGAAAGACCGAGAGGCGGTCGGTTTCGGAGCCGATGCGCGCAATCAGGTCGCCGGTGCGCTTGGCGCCGAAGTAGTCGAGCGAGAGGCCGAGCAGGTGCTCGAAGGCGCTGGTGCGCAGGTCGGCCGCGATGCGCTCGGAGACCAGCGCGAGCAGCCAGGTGCGGGCCCAGCCCAGGCCCCAGCCCAGCACGGCCGAGCCGAGCAGGGCCCGGTCTGGAACGGGATCAGCACCTTGTCCATGAGCGGGATGGTCAGGTAGGGCGGCACCAGCGTGGCGGCGGTGGAGGCCAGCGTGAGCAGAAACCCCGCCAGAAGCTGCCAGCGATACGGCCGCGCAAAGCGCCACAGGCGCAGCAGCACCCAGGTGGACGGCACCTCGGGCGCCGGGGGCGGGCAGGTGGGGCAGGCCTCGGCGTCGCTGGGCAGCAGCGACTGGCAGGCCGGGCAGCGCGTGCCGGCCTCTTCCAAAGTTGGGTGGTTGCGGTTCTGGGCGCTGAGGGCTCGCTCGAATGTCCGCACCAGCTGCAAGGAAGCCGGGTTTTGAGCCAGGGTGAAGCGCCAGCGGGCGAGCAGGCCGCCCGCGTCCAGCAGATCGAGCGTGGCCACGCCCGAGAGATCGGTGTGGCGCAGCAACAACCCTTGCGCCAGCGGGATGGATTGCCAGCCGTGTTCCGCCTGGGTGTGCCAGAGGTGGGACGCGGTCAGCAGCAGCGAGCCGCTGGCAAACCGGCCGCGCTGATCGAGGTCTGTCTCCAGGCGGGCCAGCACCGCTGAGGCAGGAATCTGGGGCGGGAGGTGCCCGACCGGGTTGCGTGGGGCAGGGTCGGTGGCGATCGGCATGGAAGCGAGATTGTGCGTCAAGTCGGCGGCCTTTTCTGGTGACGGCAGGCTGCAAATATTTAAAGCGTGTGACAGGATTTGGACGGAAAATACAGCCCGCGCACAGACCCGTGCGCAAGCCGTTGACGCTGACTTCTTTGGGTCAACGCGACAGCGCCGGAAGGCCGGGCCAAGTGTCCGGCTTTTGTGTATTCAGAACGAATCCATGAATTCGACGCCCTTTGCCTTGCGCGTGCTGCGCCACCGTTTTCTCGGCGGCCCCAACGCCTGGACCTACCGCTCCACCATGGAGGTCTGGCTGGATCTCGGTCCGCTGGAGCAGCACCCGTCCAACGTCATTTCCGGTTTTACCGATCGGCTGCTGGCCCTGCTGCCAGGGCTTCAGTCGCACCACTGTGGGGTGGGGGAGGAGGGCGGTTTTGTCGAGCGTTTGCGTGGCGGCACCTGGATGGGCCATGTGCTGGAGCACTGTGTGATCGAGTTGCTGAATCTGGCGGGCATGCCCACCGGTTTCGGCCAGACGCGCAGCACTTCGCAGCCAGGCGTTTACCGCATGGTGTTTCGCGCCCGCAACCAGGCCACTGGTGAAGCCGCGCTGCAGCACGGCCTGGCGCTGCTGCACGCGGCACTCAACGAGCAGCCGTTTGATGTCGCGCACGCGACGGCGGAGGTGCAGGCGGTGGTGGAATCCACCTGGCTTGGGCCATCGACCGCTGCCATCGTGGCGGCGGCCACCGCGCGTGGCATTCCGCACCTGCGCCTGAACGACGGCAACCTGGTTCAGCTTGGCCACGGCGCGTACCAGCGCCGCATCTGGACCGCAGAGACCGAGCTCACCGGCGCCATCGCCGAGGGCATCGCGGGCGACAAAGACCTCACCAAAACGCTGTTGCGCGCCTGTGGCGTGCCGGTGCCGGAAGGCCAGGTGGTAGCCAGCCCGCAGGAAGCCTGGGAGGCGGCGCAGGAAATCGGCCTGCCGGTGGTGGTCAAGCCCAGCGACGCCAACCACGGCCGCGGGGTGACGCTGGATCTTTCCCTGCAGGCCGACGTGGAGGCCGCTTACCGCCTGGCCGATGCCGAGGGCTCCGAGGTGATGGTCGAGCGCAACATCAGCGGTCAGGAACACCGCTTGCTGGTGGTCGGCGGCCGTGTGGTGGCCGCAGCGCGCGGCGAGCTTGCCGAGGTGGTGGGCAACGGGCAGTCGACGCTACTGGCGCTGATTGACGAGCAGATCAACAGCGATCCGCGCCGCGGCACCACCGAGGCGTTTCCGCTCAACCGGCTCGACGTGAGCGACGACCCGGTGGTGTTGCTGGACCTCAAGCGCCAGGGCTTTGAGCCGACCGATGTCGTGCCAGCGGGCCGGCGCGTGCTGGTGCAACGCAATGGCAACGTGGCGATCGACTGCACCGACGAGGTTCATCCCGATGTCGCCTACAGCGTGGCGCTGGCCGCGCGGGTGGTGGGGCTGGATGTGGCCGGGGTCGATGTGGTGTGCGGTGACATTGGCCGCCCGTTGCAGGAACAGGGCGGGGCGGTGGTGGAAGTCAACGCTGGCCCGGGCCTGCTGATGCACCTGAAGCCCGCCATTGGCCAGCCGCGGCCGGTGGGCGAGGCGATTGTGGATATGCTGTTTGAGCCGAAGCAGGGCCGCAACGGCCGGATTCCGCTGGTTGGCGTGGCCGGTACGCGCCACACCGGCTTGCTCTCCCGCGCCACCGCGTTCCTGCTTGGGCTTGCCCATGCGTCGGTGGGCCCAGTCGGCCTGGCCTGCCACGACGGTATCTGGATCGGCAACCGCCGCATTGAAGACGCCGAGCGCCACTACGGCGCGCAGTGCCAGCGCCTGCTGATGAACCGCGAAATCCGGGCGCTGGTGGTGGAAACCACGCCCGCGCAGATCCTGGACCACGGTCTGCCCTACGACCGGTGTCTGGTCGGCGTGGTGACCGATCTGGCGGGCTGGGAGGAGCTGTCGGAACACGATGTGTGGAGTCAGCAGGACATGACGCGTGTGCTGCGCACCCAGGTCGATGTGGTGCTGGCCGCCGGCGCCTGCGTGCTCAACGCCGACGACCCGGCGGTGGCCGAGCTGGCGCGGTTTTGCGATGGCGACTGCGTCTGGTTCGGCACTGGCGACATCCCGCCCGGCGCGCCCGGCACGCGCATGGTGCGCTGGCAAGGCGGCGCGCTCACCCTGGTCGAGAGCGGGGAAATTCGCCACTCGGCCAAGCCCGTGCTGACCGAAGACGCCGATGCCCTGGCGCTGTGTGCCGCCGCCGCGGCGGCCTGGGCCAGCGGACTGGCGCCTGGGCTGATCGCCGCCGGGCTGGAGCGTTTCGACAGCCTGCCGCATGCCTGAGCCGGCACGCCACTTCATTCACTGGACACCCCCGAGACATGGACATTTCCCGCATCCGGGCGCTGCGCGGCCCCAACCTGTGGACCCGCCAGACCGCCATCGAGGCCATCGTGCGCTGCGAGCCGGCCGAACAATCGATCGACAACCAGCCCGAGTTCGAAGCCGCCTTGCGCGCGCGCTTTCCCCAGCTGGGGCCCTGGCACCGCCCGGCCGATGGCATGTCGCTGGCGCACGCGCTCAAGCGCGTGGCGCTGGCTTTGCAGGAACAGGCCGGTTGCCCGGTGAGTTTCGCGCGCTGCACCGAAACGGTGGAGCCGGGCACCTACCAGGTGGTGGTGGAGTACACCGAAGAGTCGGTTGGGCGGGCTGCGTTCGACGCCGCCGAACGCCTGATTGCCGCGGTGCGCGCGCCCGAGCCCCAGCCCTTTGATGTGGAGGCGGTGCTGGCCCAGTTGCGCACGCTGGACGAAGATGTGCGCCTGGGTCCGTCGACCGGTGCCATCGTCAACGCCGCGCGGGCCCGCGGCATTCCGTATCGCCGTCTCACCCAGGGCTCGCTGGTGCAGTTCGGCTGGGGCGCGAAGCAGCGCCGCATCTGGGCTGCCGAGGTCGACAGCACCAGCGCCGTCTCGGAAAGCATCGCTCAAGACAAAGAGCTCACCAAGCAGTTGCTGCGCGCCGCGGGCGTGCCGGTGCCCTGGGGCCAGCCGGTGGACAGCGTGGAGCAGGCCTGGGCGGTTGCACAAGAGATTGGCCTGCCGGTGGTTGTGAAGCCGCGCGATGGCAACCAGGGCAAGGGCGTGACGGTGAACATCGTCGACCGCGAGCACCTCGAGATCGCCTACCGCGCGGCCAGCCAGCATGGTCAGCCGATGGTGGAGCGCTTTTTGCCAGGCAGCGATTTCCGGCTGCTGGTGGTGGGCAACCGGCTGATTGCCGCCGCCCGCCGCGAGCCGCCGCAGGTGATCGGTGACGGCGTGCAGACCGTGGCGCAGCTGATCGATCAGGTCAACGCCGACCCGCAGCGCGGTGACGGCCACGCCACCTCACTCACCAAGATGCGCGTCGACGAGATCGCGCTGGCCCGTCTGAAAGCGCAGAACCACACGCTGGGTACCGTGCCTGCCAAGGGGGAGCGCGTGGTGCTGCGCAACAACGCCAACCTCTCCACTGGCGGCACCGCCACCGATGTGACCGACGACGTGCACCCCGAGGTGGCCGCCCGCGCGGTGGCGGCGGCCCGCATGATCGGTCTGGACATCTGCGGTGTGGACGTGGTGTGCGAAACCATGCTGCGTCCGCTCGAAGAGCAGCGCGGCGGCGTGGTCGAGGTGAATGCGGCGCCGGGGTTGCGGATGCACATCAGCCCGTCTTACGGCAAGGGCCGCGCGGTGGGCGAGGCGATCATGGACCATCTGTTCGCCCCGGGTGACGATGGCCGCGTGCCGGTGGCCGCTGTCACTGGCACCAACGGCAAGACCACCACCGCCCGCCTGATCGCCCATCTGCTGAGGGCGCAAGGCCTTCGCGTGGGCATGACCAACACCGACGGCGTCACCGTGAACGGTCGCCAGACCGACAGCGGCGACTGCTCCGGCCCGCGCAGCGCGCGCCATGTGTTGATGCATCCGGAGGTGGACGCGGCGGTGCTGGAAACCGCGCGCGGCGGCATTTTGCGCGAGGGCCTGGGGTTCGACCGCTGTCAGGTGGCGGTGGTCACCAACATCGGCGCCGGCGATCACCTGGGGCTCAACTTCATCACCACGGTGGAAGACCTCGCGGTGCTCAAGCGCGTGATCATCCAGAACGTGGCGCCCCAGGGCTACGGCGTGCTCAACGCCACCGATCCGCACTGCGTGCGCATGGGCCAAGTGTGCAGCGGTCGGGTGATTTTCTTTGCTGCAGACGGCGGGCATCCGGTGTTGGGGACTCACCGCGAGCAGGGTCACCGCTCGATCTGGGTCGAGGGCGGCGCCATCGTGGCGGTCGAGGGCGAGCAGCGCCACACCGTGCCGCTGAATCAGGTGCCGTTCACCCAGGGTGGGCGCATCGGTTTCCAGGTGGACAACGCGATGGCCGCGGTGGGTGCCGCCTGGGGCATGGGCGTGCCGTGGGACACGATCCGCCAGGGGCTCGCCAGCTTCCAGAGCGACGCCGGCAGCGTGCCCGGACGCTTCAACCTCATGGCCTACCGCGGCGCCACCGTGATTGCCGATTACGGCCACAACCCCGACGCCATGCGTGCGCTGGTGGCCGCCGTGCAGGCGATGCCAGCGACGCGCCGCAGTGTGGTGATCAGTGGCGCCGGCGACCGTCGCGATGAAGACATCCGCGAGCAGACGCAAATTCTGGGCGCCGCGTTCGACGAAGTGATTCTGTTCGAAGACGCTTGCCAGCGAGGCCGCGCCGAGGGCGAGGTGGTGGGCCTGCTTCGCCAGGGTCTGGAGGGTGCCACGATGACCCGCCAGGTGGACAGCATTCAGGGCGAGTTTCTGGCCATCGACACCGCGCTGCAGCGGCTGCGCCCAGGTGATCTGTGTCTGGTGTTGGTCGATCAGGTGCAGGCAGCGCTGCAGCACCTGCAGCAGCGCTGCGCCGAAGCGGGCCCCGCCGCGGCCGCCTGACGCTTCAGCCCAGACCTTGGCCAGCCGCCTGG
>JAIFNE010000038.1 GCA_020047875.1 Hydrogenophaga sp. | reverse complement strand
GATCGGCAACACGATGGGCATCATCGGCACGATGGATTCGACCACGTCCTCGGGCTGGTCGGCGGGGGTTTTGTGATCGGCTTGGGACATGACGGTCAGGGTGTTGATTGAGTAAGTGATTCAATTCTAGATCACGCATCAACCTCAAGCCGCGTTCAGTCGCACCGTGCAGTTTTTCACGGCGTAGTGCGGGCACCCTGTCAACCTTGACAGGCCCGGTGAGAACGCAAGACGGCGGCCTGTAAAGTGCCGCTGTTTGTCACTTCGGGCCATGCCAGAACATGCGGGGAATTCAATTTAGAGGCGCATGGGGCACAGGCCTTGCGGCCCTGGTGCTCATGGCCGTGCATGCCCTGGGGGGCGCGCAAGCGGCCGACCCGGCCCGGGACGCCTCTGAGCAGCGTCGCCTGCAAGAGCGGCTTGATGCGCAGCAGCGCCAGCTCGAACTTCGGCCCGATGTGCGCTTGCCCGCCCCGGCGCCCACCATGGCCGGGCTTTTGCCCACCGACGAAACGCCGTGTTTCGTCATCGATCACATCGAAATCCAGGGGGCTGACGCCGGGTACTTCGGCTGGCTGCTGGATTCGTTGGCCCATTCAGACGGCACAGATGCGCCGCTCGGGCGCTGCCTGGGTGCCCAGGCGGTTGCCGTCCTGCTGCAGCGTGTACAAGATGCCCTGATCGCGCGCGGCTTCGTCACCACCCGGGTGCTCGCAGAACCGCAAAACCTGGCTTCTGGCCGCCTGGGGCTCACCGTACTCGCCGGGCGCCTGGGTTCGATCCGCCTGCAAGACCCGAACGACCCGCGCGCGCGCCTGGCCAACGCCTTGCCCATGCGGGCCGGCGACATCCTCAATTTGCGCGACATCGAGCAGGCGCTGGAAAACTTCAAACGCGTGCCCACCGCCGAGGCCGACATCGAGATCGTGCCCGGCGCCTTGCCCGGCCAAAGCGACCTGGTGGTGCGCTGGCGCCAAAGCCTGCCGTTTCGCCTCAGCCTGGGCGCCGACGACAGCGGCAGCCGCAGCAGCGGCAAATACCAGGGCAGCGCCACGCTGAGCTACGACAACCCGCTCACCCTCAACGACCTGCTCTACATCAGCTTCAACCGCGACTTGGGCGGCGGTCAGGCTGGCGAGCGCGGCACCCGCGGCGGGGCGGCCCACTACTCGGTGCCGCTGGGCCACTGGCTACTCAGCGTCAATACCAGCCGCAGCCGCTACTTTCAAACCGTGGCCGGCGCCAGCCAGGACTACGTCTACCGCGGCACCAGCAGCAGCCAGGAACTCAGCGTCGCCCGCTTGGTGCAGCGCAATGCCACGTCCAAGACCACGCTGCAACTCAAGGCCTTTGCCCGCCAGTCCAACAACTTCATTGACGACACCGAAATCGAGGTGCAGCGCCGCCGCGTGGGCGGCTGGCAGCTCGGCGTGGAGCACCGCGCCTTTCTCAACCGCGCCACGCTAGACCTCGGCCTGAACCTCAAGCGCGGCACCGGCGCCTTCGGTTCGCTCACCGCGCCCGAAGAAGCCTTTGGCGAAGGCACCTCGCGTTTCGCGCTTGTTACGGCCAACGTGGGCTTGAGTGCACCATTTCAGATCGGTCAGCAAAACTGGCGCTACAGCGGCCAGTGGCGCGGCCAGGCCAACCGCACCGCGCTCACCCCGCAAGACCGCTTCGCCATCGGCGGGCGCTACACCGTGCGCGGCTTTGACGGCGAGTCCAGCCTATCGGCCGAACGCGGCTGGCTGCTGCGCCATGAAATCGCCACCGCGCTTGGCGCAGGCGGCCCCGAGCTTTTCATCGGTCTGGACCATGGCCGCGTGGGCGGTCCCAGCAGCGCCTTGCTGGTGGGCCGCCAACTCACCGGCGCCGTGGTTGGCCTGCGTGGCCAGTTTTCGCGCCTCCAATACGAAATATTCGCCGGCAGGCCTGTCAAGAAGCCCCAGAGCTTCGCCACAGCCAACGCCACCTACGGGTTTCAGCTCAACGCCAGTTTTTGAGATCTTGCCCCCATCAAACACGCGATCACACACAGCGCTTTCTTAGGGGGATCCACATGAACCAACACCGTCACCGCATCATTTTCAACGCCGCTCGTGGCCAGCTCATGGTTGTGACCGAAACCGCCAGCGCGCAAGGCAAAGACGCTTCGGGGCAGACCTCGCCAGTGCATGCTGGCCGCGCCGCGATTGGCCGCGTGCGCCTGTCGGCCATGGGCGCTGCGCTCTCGCTGCTGGCGGGCTTGAGCGCCACCGCCTTGTTCGCCAGTGCGGCTCAGGCGCAAATCGTGGCCGACCCGAGCGCGCCCGGCAATCAGCGCCCCACGGTACTCGCCGCGCCCAATGGCGTACCGGTGGTCAACATCCAGACGCCCAGCGCCGCCGGCGTCTCGCGCAACACCTACTCGCAGTTCGACGTGCAAGGCAACGGCGCCGTGCTCAACAACAGCCGCAGTAACGCGCAAACCCAACTCGGTGGCTGGGTGCAGGGCAACCCCTGGCTGGCCACAGGTTCGGCGCGCGTCATCCTCAACGAAGTCAACAGCGCCAACCCCAGCCAGCTGCGCGGCTTCATTGAAGTCGCCGGCCAGCGCGCCGAGGTGGTGATCGCCAACCCGGCCGGCATCCACATCGACGGCGCCGGCTTCATCAACGCCAGCCGCGCCACGCTGACCACCGGCACCCCTGTCATGAACGGGGGCAACCTGGAGGGCTACCGGGTCCAGCGCGGGGTGATCAGCCTCAACGGCGCCGGGCTCGACGCCACGCTCACCGACCACACCGGCATCCTCGCGCGGGCCATCGAAGTCAACGCCGGCCTGTGGGCCAACCAGCTGCAAGTGGTCGCGGGCGACAACACCGTGAGCGCCGCGCAAGACGCGGTGCAGGCCCACGCCAGCGGCAGCGGCCCGGCCCCCGGCTTTGCGCTCGACGTGAGCGAGATCGGCGGCATGTACGCCGGCAAGATCCGGCTGGTGGGCACCGAGGCCGGCGTGGGCGTTCGCCATGCCGGCACCATCGCCGCCAGCAGCGGCAGGCTCACGCTCGACGCCTCCGGTTGGCTCAGCAACAGCGGGCGGCTGCAAGCCCGCGAGGGCATGACACTCTCCGCCCAAGGCCCCCTCACCAACAGCGGCGAGATTTTTGCCAGCCAGCCAGTCGCTCAGCCTCAGCAGCACAGACGCCATCCGCAACACCGGGCGCATCGACGCCCTGGGTGATCTCGATCTGGGCGCACTCAGCTCCGACAACAGCGGCCGACTCGCCGCCGGGGCCAACCTGCGCATCACCACCCTCGGCCAGCAGCGCAACAGCGGCGAGCAGGTCAGCGTCGGGGATCTGTCCCTGCGCGCGACCGACATCGACAACCAGGGCGGCCAGATACAGGCCCTGGGCGACATCACCGCCTTGGCGACCACCGCGCTCGACAACCGCGCCGGCCTCATGCGTGCGGGCCATGCCTTGTCCTTGCAAGCCGCCAGCATCCAAAACCAGAACACCCGCCACGGCGACCTCGGTCTCGAAGGCGGCAGCGTCAGCCTGCAAGCCCTGCACATCGACAACACCACAGGCGCCGTGCGCGCCCAGGGCGACCTCGCCATCGCCAGCGCCGGCCAGCTGGGCAACGCCGCCGGTCTGCTCAGCGCTGGCAACACCCTGGGTGTGAACGATCCGGTTGGCACCAGCGCCCAGCGCAGCCTGCTGGTGGACAACCATGGCGGCACCCTGGTGGCCGACCAGGCCGTGCAGCTCAGTGCGCAACGCCTCGACGGCGTGGGCAGCGTCTTGTCCGCAGGCGACGTGACGCTGGTGCTGGCCGGCAGCCACCGTGTCGAGGTCGGCAGCGAGGTGGTGGCCAACCACACCCTGCGCCTTGAGCTGGGCGGCGACCTGCTCAACAGCGGCAGCCTGCGCGCCGGGCAGGCACTGCAGATCAGCGCGCAAAACACCGTCAACACCGCCAGCGGCGACATCGCCAGCGCGGGCAACACCGCGATCGACGCCGCGCAAACCCTCACCAACCGCGGCCTGATCGACGGGCAGGCCACCCGAATCCACGCCGCCAGCGTGCACAACATCGGCACCGGCCGCATCTATGGCGACCAGGTCGCCATCGCCGCGCAAAACCTGCGCAACGACACCGAAACCGTGAACGCCGTGCGCACCGATGCGGTCATTGCCGCTCGCAACCGGCTCGACATCGGGGTGCAAACCCTCACCAACCGCGAAGGCGCCACGCTGTTCAGCGCTGGCGATCTGGCCATCGGCGGCGCGCTGGACGCCCACAGCCGGGCCACCGGGCAGGCCCAGACCATCGACAACAACAGCGCCACCATGGAAAGCCTGGGCAACATGGCCCTGGCCAGCGATGTGCTGCGCAACACCAACGAACACTTCAGCACGGCCCTGGTCGCCGTGGGCAGCCCCGAGAGCCGCTTTCTCATCCAGCCGGCCGGCTCGGCCGCACGCTACAGCGCCAGCAGCTTCGTCTGGGCCAACTGGAGCCGCGCGGGCTTGTACCGCTTTGTCGGCATGCCTGCGGGCAGCACCGGCATCCTGGGGCAGACCGAAATCGCCCGCGTTGGCGAACAAAGCTGCATTGGCGCCGAGCCCAACGAGGTGTGCAGTTTCGTCAACGGTGCCGAGTACCCGAGCACCGACCCCGCCTGGGCCTGGTTCAACCTCACCCCGCCCGATGCCGCACCCAGTGCCCCCACACTGGCCACACCCGCAGCGCCCGACCCGGCGAGCGCCTCTGCCTGCGAGGCCGGTGCGGGCTACAACGCCAGCGCCTGCGGCGCCTACAACACCGCCCTGAGCCAATACACCGCTGACCAGGCGGCCTTTGATGCCGCCTGGAACAATCACCACACGGCCCACGCCGCCTGGCAAACCGACACCGAAGCCCGCCGCGACACCCTGGACGCCCAGATCGAAACCTACAACGCCGGCTTTGCCAACCCGGGCGAAGTCAAGAGCTGGACCCAGTACCTCACCACCGTCAGCAGCAGCCAAAGCGCCGTCACCCAGAGCGACCCCGGGCAAATCCTCGCGGGCGGCAACATGCGCCTGGGCGGCGGTAGCCTCGTCAACGACAAAAGCCGCATCATCGCCGGCGGCGCCCTGAGCGGCGACCTGCACAACCTGAGCAACCTCCAGGCCGAGGGGGTGCACATCACCCATGAAACGGGCACCAGCCAGTACACCCGCAGCCGCTGGCGCGGTGGCTTCAAGCGCTACCACCAGCGCGACTGGGACCCTGTTCTGCCCTACACACCGCCCGACACCGTCAACACCATCACCCTGTCGGTTGCCCGGATCGCGCAAAACACCACACCCCAGTCCAGCGGCATCCAGCCCGGCGCGCTCACCACCGCCGCGTCCGTCGCCACCGCCGCGCCCACCGGCAGCGCCGCCGCCAACACCACCCTGCCCAGCAGTGCCCTGTTTCGCCCCGCGCCAGACAGCACCGCCAGCTACCTGGTCGAGACCGACCCGCGCTTTGCCAACTACCGTCAATGGCTCAGCTCCGACTACCTGCTGCAAGCCCTGGCCATCGACCCCGCCACCACCCAAAAGCGCCTGGGCGACGGCTTCTACGAGCAGCGCCTCATCAACGAACAGATCGCCGCCTTGACCGGCCAGCGCTTCC
>JAIFNE010000208.1 GCA_020047875.1 Hydrogenophaga sp. | reverse complement strand
CTCGGCACACTCGATCTCTGGCAGATCGCGATGAAGCCCGGCAAGCCGTTTGCCTTCGGGTCGGTGCGCCGCCATCAGGTTGGCGTTGGGGGTGCCGGTGCGGCCGCCGGCCTGCCCTGCCACTTCATGGGTCTGCCGGGCAATCCGGTGTCGAGTTTCGTGACCTTTTTGCTGCTGGTGCGGCCGTTTCTGCTCAGGCTGCAGGGGGCAACGGTGCCTGCGCTGCGGCCCATCTTGTTGCCCGCCCACTTCGAGCTCCCGCGGGCCGACAAGCGTCGGGAGTTCGTGCGGGTTCGCCGCAATGCCCAGGGCGGTCTGGATCTGTTTCCCAACCAGAGCTCGGGCGTGCTCACCTCGGCGGTCTGGGGCGACGGTCTGGTGGACAACCCGGCGGGTCATACCGTGGCACATGGCGATCTGGTGCCCTACCTGGGCTTTTCGGAGTTGCTTGAATGAAGATCACGCTGCGTTATTTCGCCTCGATCCGCGAGGTGCTGGGTACCGGCAGCGAGTCGCTGGAGACGCAGGCAGCGACCGTGGGCGAGCTGCGCGATGAGCTGCTGGCGCGTGGCGGTGTGCATGCCGAGGCCTTGGCGCGCGGCAAAGCGGTGCGCCTCGCGCTCAACCAGACCATGACCGACGAATCGGCCGCCCTCACCGATGGCGCCGAGGTCGGCTTCTTCCCACCGGTGACCGGAGGCTGAATGCACGCTCGGGTTCTGATCCAGACCGAAGATTTCGACCTGTCCACCGAGGTGGCGCGGCTGCGCGCTGGGCAGCCCGGCGTGGGCGCTGTCTGCAGCTTCATTGGCACCGTGCGCGACCGCAACAGCGTCCCCGCGACCGCCAGCGCGGACGTGATCTCCATGGAGCTGGAGCACTACCCAGGCATGACCGAAAAGGCGATCGAGGCCATGATCGATGAAGCCTTCCAGCGCTTTGACATCCTGGGTGCCCGGGTCATTCACCGGGTGGGCCTGCTGCAGCCGCTGGACCAGATCGTGCTCGTGGTGGTCAGCTCGGCCCACCGTGGTCAAAGTTTCCAGGCCTGCGAGTTCTTGATGGACTACCTGAAGACCCAGGCGCCGTTCTGGAAGAAAGAGCAGACGCCAGCCGGTGCGCGCTGGGTGGATGCCCGCGTCAGCGACGACGCCGCCCTGGCCCGCTGGGGTATCGGCTCGACCAACGCCTGAGAAGCCGAGCGGTTGATCTGGCTCAATGGCAGGCGCTGTTGGACGCTTGCTGCCTTGAAAAAGACTTGCGCAACGCCAGATGAGGGTTAACCCAACCTCTTGCGGAGTGAATTCTTATGCGACTCGACAAACTCACCACCAAGTTTCAGGAAGCCCTGAGCGATGCCCAGACGCTCGCGCTCGGCAATGACAACGCTTACATCGACCCTGCCCATGTGTTGCTGGCGATGCTGCGCCAGGTCGACGGCCCGCAATCGGTGCTGGAGCGCGCCGGCGTCAACGTGAGCGGCCTGGCCAGGGCGGCTGAGGCAGCGGTCAAGAAACTGCCCAGCGTGCAGGGGCATGAGCAGGTGACGGTTGGCCCCGAACTGGCCAAGCTGCTGCAGGCGACCGAGAAGGAAGCCATCAAGCGCGGCGACCAGTTCTTGGCCAGTGAGCTGTACCTGCTGGCGGTGGCCGATGCCAAGGGTGAACTGGGTCGCATGGCCAACGAAAACGGCCTGACCCGCAAGAGTTTGGAGACGGCGATCAATTCGGTTCGCGGCGGGCAGAAGATGGACAGCCCCGAGGCCGAGGGCCAGCGCGAGGCGCTCAAGAAATACACGCTCGACCTCACCGAGCGCGCTCGCCTGGGCAAGCTCGACCCGGTGATCGGCCGCGACGACGAGATCCGCCGCGCCATCCAGGTGCTGCAGCGCCGCACCAAGAACAACCCGGTGCTGATCGGTGAGCCGGGCGTGGGCAAGACGGCCATCGTGGAAGGCCTTGCGCAGCGCATCGTGGCCGGCGAGGTGCCCGATTCGCTCAAGGGCAAGCGCGTGCTGAGCCTGGACATGGCCGCGCTGCTGGCCGGCGCCAAGTTCCGCGGCGAATTTGAGGAGCGCCTGAAAACGGTGCTGAACGAACTGGCCAAGGACGAAGGTCAGACCATCGTTTTCATTGATGAACTGCACACCATGGTGGGCGCCGGCAAGGCCGAGGGCGCCATGGACGCGGGCAACATGCTCAAGCCGGCGCTGGCGCGGGGCGAGTTGCATTGCGTGGGCGCGACCACGCTCGACGAGTACCGAAAATACATTGAGAAAGACGCCGCACTGGAGCGGCGTTTTCAGAAAATCCTGGTGGGCGAGCCGACGGTGGAGGCCACCATTGCCATCTTGCGCGGCCTGCAGGAGAAGTACGAAAAGCACCATGGCGTGCAGATCACCGACCCAGCCATCGTGGCCGCGGCCGAGCTGAGCCACCGCTACATCACCGACCGTTTCCTGCCCGACAAGGCGATTGACCTGATCGACGAAGCCGCAGCCAAAATCAAGATCGAAATTGATTCCAAGCCCGAGGTGATGGACAAGCTCGATCGGCGCCTGATCCAGCTGCAGATCGAGCGCGAAGCGGTCCGGCGCGAAAAGGACGAGGCGTCGCAAAAGCGGTTTGGCCTGATTGAAGAAGAAATCGTCAAGCTTCAAAAAGAGATTTCGGACATGGACGAAATCTGGCAGGCCGAGAAGGCGCAGGCGCTGGGCTCCAAAGACGTGATGGAAGAGATCGACCAGATCAATACCCGCATTGAGGAATTGACGCGCAAGGGCGATTTCAACAAGGTGGCCGAGTTGCAATACGGCAAGCTGCCCGAGCTGAGGAAGCGCCTCAGCCAGGCCCAGGACAGCGAAGCGACCAAGCGGGACGAACAGGCGCCCCGCCTGCTGCGCACCCAGGTCGGTGCCGAGGAGATCGCCGAGGTGGTGAGTCGGGCCACCGGCATTCCGGTCTCCAAAATGATGCAGGGCGAAAAAGACAAGCTGCTGCAGATGGAGGACAAGCTGCACCAGCGCGTGGTGGGGCAGGACGAAGCGATTTCTGCGGTGGCCAACGCCATTCGCCGCTCGCGCTCGGGCCTGTCCGATCCGAACCGGCCCACCGGCTCCTTCCTGTTTCTCGGCCCCACGGGCGTGGGCAAGACCGAGCTGTGCAAAACGCTGGCGGGTTTCTTGTTCGACAGCGAAGAGCACCTGATTCGCGTCGACATGAGCGAATTCATGGAGAAGCACTCGGTGGCCCGGCTGATCGGTGCGCCGCCCGGCTATGTGGGCTATGAGGAGGGCGGCTACCTCACCGAGGCCGTGCGTCGCAAGCCTTACAGCGTGTTGCTGCTCGACGAGGTGGAGAAGGCGCACCCCGATGTGTTCAATGTGCTGCTGCAAGTGCTCGATGACGGCCGCCTGACCGATGGCCAGGGCCGCACCGTCGACTTCAAGAACACGGTCATCGTGATGACCAGCAACATTGGCTCTCATCTGATTCAGGCCATGGTGGGCCAGCCGTACGAAGAGGTGAAAGACGCTGTGTGGGGCGAACTCAAAGAGCACTTCCGGCCCGAATTTTTGAACCGGATCGACGAGACGGTGGTGTTCCACGCGCTGGACGCTGCCCACATCGAGGCCATCGCGGGCATTCAGCTCAAGGCCTTGCAGGCGCGGCTGCACAAGATGGACCTGCGGTTGGAGGTTTCGCCTGCGGCGCTGGCCGAACTGGCCAAGGTGGGGTTCGACCCGGTGTTTGGCGCCCGTCCGCTCAAGCGCGCCATCCAGCAGCGGATCGAGAACCCGCTGTCCAGGCTGCTGCTGGAGGGCGCCTATCCGCCCAAGTCGGTGATTCCGGTGGGGGTGGACCCGGTGCGCAACCCGGGCGTGTTCGAGTTCGGGTCGCCAGTCCTGGCCGCTTGAGTGGTACCGGACAGCCGCCGCGCGTCGGCTGTCCGGTACCGAAAATCACGGGGTTATTGCTTTGGTGGATGCGCACGGTGTCGCGCGCCGCTGGCCGGGGTAAGCTCACGGTCTCGTGAAAAACCGCACTGCCTGACCCACTGCCGATGACGTTCGAGCGTTCCCCTCTGTTGGACCAATGCGTTCTGGAAGCCGAGCGAGGTGCGTCCGCGCTTCTGCAGCGCTGTGTTGATGGCGCCGTGATTTCGATGCAGAGCGCCGAGAACGCGAGTGGCAGTGGTCTTGAGCGCCAGCGGCTGGCGCAGGCCGCCTGGAGCCTCACACAGGCGGGCGGCGTGCTGACCCGCACCTACCCGGGGCGCCTGCGCGAGGCGCTTGGGCAGGACGATGCGGAAGGCGGCACCTCCCGCTTTGGCGGTTTGTCCGACTCCTCCATGCTGCAGCTGGTCGACGATCTGACGGTGACCGAGTCGCTGGAGTCGTTGCGCCTGCTGCAAAGCCTGCTCCCGATGGTCGAGCAGGTTCTGCCGGTGCTCGATGCGCGCATGAGTTCGCTGATCGGTTTCGATTCGGTGCAGGTTGAAAAGAATCCGTTGCGGCCATCGGTGTTTGTGCGGGCGCTGCGCGATCTGATCGCCGAAATCGAACCCGATGCGGCCGTGCGCACTTTGTGGCTACAGCACATCGCGGCTCCGCTGGGTCGGGAACTGGCGCAGCTGTACGAGCAGATCGCCCTGATGCTCCAGCGCGCCAACGTACAGGAGGCGAGTTATCGGATCCGGCTGGCGGAAGACGTCGAGCCTGGCCGCGCCAGCGGTGGTTCTGGTTTTACCCCGATCGAGATGGATCAGGTGGGTAGCGGCTGGGGAGCACCTGGCTCGGGGTCGGGCTCAGGGCCCGGTGGTGGTTCGGGCTCGGGTCCGAACGTCAGCATGCAGGCGCTCGCGCAGGCGCGCTCGCCACTGGGCGGCACGGTGTACCAGACGTTTTTGCACCACCGTTCCGAGGCGTTCGATGCGCCGCTGGACCCCTCTTTTTATGAACAGGTCGACCAGGCGCTGGCGCAGGTGGAGGCGCTGTCTGAACAGCCGCTGCCCGACGACGAGGCCCTGGCCCGCGAGCAATCCCGTTACCAGAGCTTGCCACCGGTGGATCGGCCAGCCCGCGAGGTCGGCATTGATTCGCCGTTGCGCGCCGACCGGTGGGGCGCATTCGGGCCGGCTCATGAGCGCACCCGGGTGCTGCTGGCCCTCAAGCAGCAGGCGCAACAGGTGTCGCAGGCGGTCGGTCTTGACTTGGTGCGCAAGCTGGTCGGTCAGGTGGCGAGCGATGCGCTGTTGCTCGCCCCGGTACGAGAAGCGGTGGTGGCGCTGGAGCCCGCATTGCTTCGGCTGGCGCTGGATCAGCCCCGGTATTTTGGCGAGGCTGACCACCCCGCACGCCGTCTGGTGGAGCAGGTCGCCCAGCGCAGCTTTCGGTTCAACGACGAATTTGGCGAAGATTTTGCCGCCTTCGCCGAGCCGGTGCGCCAGGCGTTCAACCAGCTCAATGCCGCCGACGCCAGCGACCCGGCTCTGTTTGCACAGGCGCTGGAGGGGTTGTCGGCGCGCTGGCAGGCCGAAGACAACGCCGAGCGGGCCGCGCACGATGAGCAGCTTCAAGCGCTGCGCTTTGCCCAGGATCCCTGGGAAATCAGTCTGCGCCCAGACGTGTTCAACGCCCCCGAGGTGGTGTTGGACTTTCTGTACAACACATGGTCGCTGGTGATCGCTTCTGCCCAATTGCGCCAGACCAGTCGGGACGATGCTGACCCGTCTGGCTACCGCGCCGCGGTGGGCACGCTGCTGTGGAGCGTACGGCCCGAGATCCTGCGCCAGCCCAAGCAGGTGTTCGAGGCCCTGCCGGGCTTGCTGCGCACGATTCATGCCGGGCTGGCCATGCTGGGCAAACCCGCCCATGAGACGCAGAGCTTTTTTGACGCCCTGATCCGGCTGCACCAGCCGTTGTTGAATTTGCGCCGTACCCGCGCCCAGAACGACGCGGCCCATTCTGGCCCGGCAACACTGGCCC
>JAIFNE010000156.1 GCA_020047875.1 Hydrogenophaga sp. | reverse complement strand
CCCCTGTGATCGCAGCCGATTACTTCAGCTGCGCCAGCATGTATTCCACCGCGGCCTTGATTTCGGCGTCGGAGGCAGCCGAGCCGCCCCGGGCCGGCATCACGCCCTTGCCCTTGATCACGCTGGCGGTGAGGGCGTCCACACCCAGACCCACCCGCGAAGCCCAGGCCGCCTTGTCGCCCGACTTCGGTGCGCCGGCCACACCCGCCACGTGGCAGGCGGTGCAAGCCTGCTTGTACAGCGCAGCGCCAGCGTCAGCCGATACTGCAGCCACCGCCACTGGTGCGGCGGCTGGCACCGCAGGCGCTGCAGCCACCGCCGCCACAGCGGGTGCCTCAACCGGCGCCGCTGCCGCAGGCGCTGCCGCGCCGCCAGCCGCTGGCGCCTCGGGCTCAGGGAATTTGCCGCCAGCCGCGTTGGCCATGTAAACCACCGCGCGGCCAATTTCGATGTCGCTGTAAGCGCCGCCGCCCTGCGCGCCCATGGCGCCCTTGCCACCCAGAGCCGACTTCAGCAGCGCCTCATAACCCGTGGCGATGCGCGCCGACCAAGCGGCAGCGTCACCCGACTTCGGCGCACCCACCAGACCCGCTGCGTGGCAGGCGGTGCACTGAGCGGCGTACACCTCTTGCCCCGAGGCCAGCGGCCGGTTGGCGTCGCGCAACTCCACCGCGCCAACACGCTGAATTCGCTCAGCTGTGGCCAGCGCCGGATCTGCCGCGCCCATGCCGGGCTTGGGCCCGGATGTCACAAACATCACCAGCCCGATGATGATGAAAATGGGTGCCACGAAGAAGAAAAACGACGTCCACATCAGCTGTGCGGGCGTCTTGATCGGGCCGGTGTGGGCGTCGTGCGCGTTGTCGCTCATGGGTTCCTCAAAGATGGCAAAACGCAGCCGGTGCGGCCGCAGTCATCAGCCACGGAAACACCCGTGGCGGAAAGCCCGCGATTATAGCCAGCGGGGCCTTTTGGGTCCGATTTTTTACCCATGGCTGATAGAATCCAATGATTAGCGGCTGTAGCTCAGTGGATAGAGTATTGGCCTCCGAAGCCAAGGGTCGTGGGTTCGATCCCCGCCAGCCGCACCAATTCTTGCGTCGCACGCAAGCGACTGCTCACAAGCCAAGAGCAGTCTTCACCTCAGCGAAATTTCCTTTTTGGTGTCATGGCGCAACCTGTGGTCCGGCCAATGTTCGTGTCATTGGTTCGATGGCAGGTTGTGCTGTACACATGCCTTGCGCGTGCGACGCTCGTGCTTGGTGCGATTGCGGCCACACGCCGCCACCCCGTCTTTTGACCATGGGCCTCGTGCTCAGCCCATTGTGGTTGTGCGTGGTCAACAAGACAGACGCGCTTCATAAGTCCAGCAGTCGGGCAAGGGGCGCACAGCGTCAGATTGAATCCAGCCAGAGCTGCCATCGGCCAGGCAAGCGTCAGTTCGCGCACCCCTGATTCGTTGCTGGCCAGCGCGTCGCAGGAAAGCACCTCGTCTTCGGTCAGACCCAGGTGCTCGCCTCGGCTGGCGGCTTTCTTGGACTTTTTGCACATGGTCAGTCCAGCGGCTGCAGCAGCGCCACCCGAACGCGTCCGCCCGGTAAAGAACGCCACCAGGTCGCCGATACGACGGCAAATCCGCATGTTCCGGGACCGCCTGTTGACCATCAAGTGACGCACATGATCAGACCCAATCAAATGACGATCGCCGCTCGGCTGGGGGCGCTGCTCGCTGGCTTTGCGCTGGTTGGCGCCTTGTTCGTGGCCCTGGCGCTGACCGAGATCAGCCAGATACGGCAGGATTCGCGCCGTGTGGCCGACGTCCTGACGCCGCAGCTGCTGCGCATGAGCGAGATGGAGTTGACGCTGACGCGAATTTCGTTGCAAGCCCGACACGCCATCCTGTCGCGCAATCCGGCCGAGCTGCAGGCCACCATGGGCGAGATCGGCAAACACGCCAAGAGATTGGACGAGCTGACGAAGGAATTTGAAGCAGCCATCTCCACCGACCGCGGCCGCGCGCAATTTGCCGAGGTCAACAGCAAGAAGGACGCGTTCTGGGAGCAGGCCGGCAAAGTGGTCGAGCAGGTCAACGCTGGGCGCCGCGACGAGGCGTTTGCCCAATTGGTGGACCAGGTGGTGCCGGCACGCGACGCCTGGCTGGCTGCGATGACTGCGCAACGCGAATACCAACGCGAGCTGCTGTTGGGTCGGGTGAACTCGGTTCACGAGCGAATTGCATCTACCGAGCTGACCCTCTATGCCTTGCTGGCGCTGCTGGCTTTGGGCGCAGCCGGTGGCTCCTGGCTGGGCGGACGGTCCATCCGCCGTCGTGCCGGCGCAGCGGTGACGGTGGCCGACCGTATCGCCCAAGGCGATCTCACGGCGCCGGTGGTCACTGATGGTCGAGACGAGTTTGCTCCGCTGTTCAAGGCCTTGCGGGGTATGCAGGAGCGCCTGGTCACGGTTGTGGGCTCGGTGCAGGCCGGCGCGCAGCAGGTGGCCAGCGCCAGCGCCCAGATCACCAGCGGCAACACCGATCTGAGTTCCCGTACCGAGCGTCAGGCCAGCAGCCTGCAGAAGACCGCCGCGGCGATGGACGACCTGAGCTCCACAGTCATGAAAAACGCTGACACGGCACGCCAGGCCACACAGCTGGCCGGCGCAGCGACCCAGGTTGCTGCCAAAGGTGGCGAAGCCGTATCGAGGGTGGTTTCCACCATGGACAAAATCGCCGGCAGCTCGCGCAAGATTGCCGACATCATCTCTGTCATCGATGGCATTGCCTTCCAGACCAACATCCTCGCGCTCAACGCCGCCGTCGAAGCGGCCCGTGCCGGCGAGCAAGGTCGTGGCTTCGCTGTCGTTGCTGGTGAGGTACGCTCCCTGGCCTCGCGCAGTGCACAGGCGGCCCGCGAGATCAAGCTCCTGATCGGGAGCAGTGTGGAGAGCGTCGAGGCGGGCACTCAACTGGTGGGGGATGCTGGTACGACGATGAACGAGATCGTCGTGCAGGTTCGACGCGTGTCCGAGCTGATCGCTGAGATCAGCTCCGCGACCGTGGAGCAAAGTGCAGGCATCGGTCAGGTCACCCGTGCGGTGATCCACCTCGACGGCGAGACCCAGCAAAACGCCACGCTGGTGCAACGCAGTGCAGAGGCCGCCACCAGCCTGCACGACCAGGCCGATCGGCTGGTTCAGTCGGTCGGCGCGTTCCGGTTGCCCTGAGCCTGACGGCCCACGCCACAGTGGCGGCGGGCAACCTGCCGCGCACCGGACTGACCTGGAAGGCTGCGGGAGGATCCGGTGACCAGCAACAGCCTGTGTACTTCCCCCCGGAGGCCGATCCGCCGAAGGCAGCGGGCGGCGCCAGTTGGATGGAGGCGTTGCCCGATCCCATGACCGCAGGTCAGAGGATCGGGCTTTGTCGGTTTGAAGGGCTCAAACCGCGGGTTTCTTATCGGTCTTTTCAGACCGCCTCAAAACCCTGCAACACGTTCACCGCGTTCACGCCGATGTCATCCACCGCGTAGCCGCCTTCCATGACGAACAGGGTGCGCAGGCCCAGTCGGCCAATGGCTTCGCCCATGCGCAGGTAGTCGGCGTTGACCAGCTTGAACCGCGAAATCGGATCGTGCTCGAACGTGTCCACACCCAGCGACACCACCAGCGCATCGGCGCCGTAGGCGCGCAGTCTGGCGCAGGCGTGTTCCAGTGCTGGCCCGTAGGTGTCCCAGGCCGTGCCGTGAGGCAGCGGGTAGTTGTGGTTGAACCCCAGTCCGGCGCCGACACCGGGCTCGTCGGCATGGCCGAGGAAGTAGGGATACTCCACCATGGGGTCGCCGTGCAGGGATGCAAAGCACACGTCGGCGCGGTCGTAGAAGATGCTCTGGGTGCCGTTGCCGTGGTGGTAGTCCACGTCCAGGATCGCCACCTTGGCCGCCCCCTGGTCGCGCAGGTACTGCGCGGCGATGGCGGCGTTGTTCAGGTAGCAATAGCCGCCCATGTAGTCCGCCGCGGCGTGGTGGCCGGGCGGGCGGCAGAGCGAAAACACGCCCTTGGCGCCGTCGGCAACCAGCCGCGCACCGGTGAGCGCCACATCGGCCGAGGCCTGCACCGCATCCCACGTACCTGCAGTAATGGGCACACCCGCATCCATGGAGTAATAGCCCAGCTTGCCATCGATGTCGTGCGGCACCCGGTCGGTGCGCATGCCGCGCACTGGCCACACCAGCGGCAGCGCATCGTGGGTACGGCCAGCGGCGGCCCACTCGCTCCAGGCGCTGGCCAGAAAGTCCACATAGGCCGGACTGTGTACCCGGCGTACCGGCGCCAGCCCGAACGCATCGGGCTCGCGCACCTCGCCCAGGTTCACGTGGCGCACGCGGGCCAACACGTGGTCGGCGCGCGAGGGCATCTCAAAGCAGGGCAGCAACTGCCCGTCGATCAGCTCGGTGTTGCCGTGGTGACGGTGGTGGCGGTCAGAGTAAATGGTGAGCATGGTGGTGCGGCTTTCAGCGCTTCAGGCGGGTCCAGATGCGGTTGCGCAGCTCCATCGCTTTGGGGCTGCAGATCTGGTTGGGGCGGAAGCGCTTGCGCATCTCGTCGCTGGGGTTCACGCCGGCGTCGGCGCGCAGGGCAGCGTCCATGAGCTGATCCGCACCCTTGATGCCGTTGTTGTAGCCGGTGAAGTTGGAAGCGATCGCAATGTTTTCGGGCTGCATCATCCAGTTGATGAAGGTCTTGGCGCCTTCGGGGTTTTTGGCGCCGACGGGAATGGCGAAGTTATCGGTCCAGAACGGCACGCCTTCTTTCGGAATGACGAACACCGCGGTCTTGAGCTTCTCCTTGGTGCGATAGGCCGCACCGTTCCACTGGTGATGCACCATCACTTCTTTGGCCTGCATGCGCTCAATGGTGCCGTCGGAGTTGTACATGGCCAGCATGGGTTTTTGCTTGGTCAGCAGGTCCAGCACTTTCTGGCCTTCCTTGGCATCTTCGGTGCATTGGTTGACGCCCAGGTACAGCGCAGCCGCCACAAACATGTCGTTCGGGTCGTTGAGCGCCACCACCTGGCCTTTGAGGGCGGCTGGCGGTTGAAAGAAGCTCTTCCAGCTGTCGTCGAGCTTGCCGCCGGGCACGCGTGCGCTGTCGTAGGTGAAGCCGGTCACGCCCCACATGTAGGGTGCCGAGTAGCCGCGCTGCGGATCGAATGGCGGCTTGTCCATGGGCGCCAGCACGTTCTTGAAGTTGGACAGTTTGGTCGCGTCAAACTTCATCAGCAGCTTCTCGTCGATCATGATCTTGACCATGTAATCCGAGGGCACCACCACGTCGTAACCCGTGGCGCCGGCCTTGAGCTTGGCCAGCAGCGATTCGTTGGAGTCGTACACGTCCAGGTTGACCTTGATGCCGGTGTCTTTCTCAAACTTCTTCAGGAGATCCGGCGGAATGTAGTCCGACCAGTTGTACAGGTTGATGCTGCCGGCGGCTTGCGCGCTGAAGGCGCAGGCCAGGCTGGCCGCAGCGGCCAGATGCTTGAGGGTGTTGCGGATCATGGAAAACTCCTGGTGGTGGTGGAACGGAGACAGCGGACGAAGAAACCGAGCGAAGAAACTGGAGCAGCGCAGAACAGAGCGGTGTGGCCCATCAGGACTTGGCGCGCCCGATGCGCCCGATCCACCAGGACAGCGCCACGCAGGGCGTGATGCCCATGCGCACCATGCCGAAGATGTAGACCGGCAGCGTGGTCGCGCCGGGTCCGGCGACGAAGAAGGTGATGACGAAGTCGTCCAGCGAGACGATGAAGGCCAGCATCGCGCCCGACAAAATGCCCGGCAGGATCAGCGGGAAAGTCACCCGCCAGAATGCCCTGACCGGGCTGGCGTACAGGTCGGCTGCGGCCTCCAGCAGGCGCGGGTCGAGGTCGGACAACCGGGCGCGGACACCACGTGCGCGATCATCACGGTCAGCAAGCCCAGTTCGATGCCGATGGCCAGGAAGAACAGCAGCGAGGCGACCGCGGTGACGATCTCGGGCACCAGCAGGGGCAGACCAAACAGCGCGTTGATGAGCCCATGGCCGCGCACACGTGGCCCGTTCATGGCCAGCGCCGCCAGGGTGGCCAGTGTGGTGGAAACGGTGGTGGCCACCAGAGCCACCAGCAACGAGTTTTGCGTCGCTCGCAAGATGTTCGGAGAAGCCGGTCCACAGCGTGGCGATCTTGTTTTCGTTGAACGACAGCCACACCAGCAGCACGATGGGCAGGTACAGAAACACCACCGCCAGCGCGGTGCCGCCGGCCAGGCCGCGAAAACGCCACAAGGGGTTGTTGGCGCGGCTCATGCGACCGTACTGCGCTGGTAGCGCCTGGCGTAGAGCCACATGCCCAGGAGCACCATGCCCAGCAGGGCAAAGGCCAGCGCCGCACCAAATGGCCAGTTGCGCGCCGAGCCAAACTGGCTCTGGATCAGGCTGCCAATCATCATCTGCTTGCCCCCGCCCAGCAGTTCCGGAATGTAGTAGGTGCCCAGTGCAGGAATGAACACCAGCAAACAGCCCGCCACCACGCCCGGCATCGCCAGCGGCAGCACCACGCGGCGAAATGCCTGCCAGCGGTTGGCGCCCAGATCAAAGGCGGCTTCCACCAGGCGCCAGTCCATTTTTTCCAGGCTGCTGTAGATCGGCAGAACCATGAAGGGCAGGTAGGCATAGACCAGGCCGATTGCCACCGCCCATGGGGTGTAGAGGATGTTGAGGCCTTCCAGACCCGCGCCCAGCTGGTTCAGCCCCTGCTCCACCAGCCCGCCGTTGCCGTAGGTGCGAACCAGCAGGTTGACCCAGAACGGAATGGTGATGAGCAACAGCAGCAGGTTGCGCCGCTTTTCATCTTGCAAGGCGATGTAAAAGGCCACGGGCAGACCCACCAGCAGGGTGATGACCACAGCGATCAGGGCCAGCCCGAAAGAGCGGGCAAAAATCTGCAGGTAATCGGTGTTGAGCACCCACTGGTCGTCCAGATCGCGATCAAACAGAAACCTCACGTAGCTGTCGGTGGTCCACTGTCCCCACTGCACCCCGCCAAACGGGTCCGGCTCCAGCCACGACATCAGCGCCACCAGGCCCATGGGCAGCACCATGAACGCCACCAGCATGAGCACCGCAGGTGCCAGCAGTGCCACCCGGCGGCGGTTGGGTGTCCAAAGACTGTTGATTCGCATGATCGAAGCGGATCAGTCGTTCAGCAGGTGCAGGGAGCCGGGCGCTGCCTGCACACACACCGTGTCACCGCGCTGCCAGTCCACATGGCGGGCGCTGTCGTTCTGGGCGCGCACCCGGCAGACGG
>JAIFNE010000230.1 GCA_020047875.1 Hydrogenophaga sp. | reverse complement strand
GACTCGGGTGAGCGCCGCGAGCGCCGTGGCCGTAACGATGGCCGCCGCCGATCGGGCGCCCCTGAGTCGGGCGACAACAGCGCGCCACAGGCCGTGCTTGACAACGCTCAGGCGCAAGAAGCCGCGATCGCCAATGTCGCCGAGGAGGGTCAGGATCTGCCCACTCCCCAAGGGACCGAGGCTGGCACCGAGCCGCGGGCACCGCGTGAGCGCCGTGGGCGTGATCGTTATGGCCGTGACCGCCGCGAGCGCGGACCGCGCGACGAGACTGCCGGCGGGACCGACGCGGCAGCACCCGAAACCGCCGAGGCAGCGCCGCAACCACGTGCCGATGCCCCTGCGGACGACGCGCCCGTGCGCAGCAGCTACTTCACCCGCGATACCGCTGAGGCGCCCGCAGAGCGCACCGTGGTGGCACCGCCGAGCGATGCCGCCGCGCCCGTCAGCACGGTGACCGAAGTGCGTGAGCCCGAGCCGGTCCGCGCTGTGCGGCCAGCGGTCGCCCCGGTCGAGGCCGCTCCGCGCGCCGAAGTGGCGCCGCGAGCAGCGGCACCCGCGGTCATGCCGCGGGGTTTACCAGCGGTGCAGCCGTTCGTCTTGCCGCTCGAGGAGATGAACAGCGTGGCGCAGGCCAGTGGCCTCGAATGGGTCAACTCCAACGCGGAGAAGGTGGCACAGGTGCAGGCCGCGATTGCTGCCGAGCCACGGCCGATCCACGTTCCGCGCGAGCCCCGGCCGGTGACGGTGGTCGACGAAGGACCGCTGGTGCTGGTGGAAACACGCAAAGACCTGCGTGGCGTGACGCTGCCTTTCGAAACTCCATCGGGCAGCTGATCGCCCGCCCGGCCTGAGCCGGGCGCACCCCAAAGAAAAAGCCGGCTATTGCCGGCTTTTTCTTTGCTGCAACAACCAGGCAACTGGCGCGCCGCCGTCTTGCTCAGTCGAGCAGTGCCGCCGTTTTCCAGGCCTGCTGCGCAGCGGCTTCGTCGCCGCGCTCCTCGGCCAGCTGGGCGAGACTGGCCCAGGTACGCCGCAGCAGCGCCCCGTCCTGCAGGCCATGACTGGCCTGCCCCAGCAACTGCGCCGCCTTGCCCCAGAGCCGGCGCTGCATGCAGGCCTGACCAACGAGGTATTGCAAGTACACGTTGCCCGGCTGCTGGCGCTGCGCCTGCTCCAACTGGGCGAGGCCGGCACCATCCAGCTGCGCCAGGCCGGGCTCCAGTGCCAGCACCAACTGGCGCTGCTGACTGCCGCTCAAAGCCAGCAGGCCCGCCAGCAGCGGGGCGAGCCAGCTGCGCACCAGACCAGAGGCTTCGTGGCGCTCCGCGTCATCGACCGCACGGTCGGCCACCAGCACACGGGCGCGCTGGCTGGCAGCCAGGGCGAGGTCGGGCAGCGCACGCTCGCGGGCATCCAGCCGGGACCAGACCGCGCGCAGTTGCGACAGATCGTGCGCATCGCGCAAGCTGTCCAGCGCCAAGCCGCGCACGATGCTGGCCGAGGCCTCGGGCGAGAACGCGCGGTGCTTGGCCAGCAGGCGGGCGGTGTCCAGCGCCTCGGCCGTGGCGCCACCCAGCCGGGCGATGCGCAGCTTCAGGCGCAGGGCCTGGATGCGGCGCGCAGCTCCCTGCGGCAATTCGGCCAGGCGGCTGCGCGCCAGATCGGCGTCGCGGTCTTCGACGGCCCAGCGTACCGCGCGCAGCAAGGCGCCCTCGTGCGCCTCGGGCGCGCCGCTGGCCAGCCGGGGTTGCAGGGCGGATTGCAGATGGTCGTCGCGCGTCTCGCGGTTTTGCAGCGCATGCGCACTCTCGGCCACCAGCAGGTGGGCCAGCAACTCCATCTGGCGCCGGCGCGTCCACTGCGCCAGCGTTGGGTCTGCCAGCGTCTTGAGTGCCAGCTGGCCGGCCGCCTGCGCACGCACAAACCGGCCCGCAAGCTGAAAAGAGAGCGCATCAAGCACCGCCCCCACCGCCGCGCGTTCGACCTGCTGCGCGCGCCAGCGCGCAGCAGGCTGTAAGCCCGCAACGACAGATAAATGAGCACAAAGCCAGCGACGGCGCAAAACGCCACGAAATTGAACGACAGGTCGAATCGGTAGGGCGGCCAGAACAGGGTGACGGTGGCCTGGTTTTCGCCCACCAGCATCGCCAGCGCCACCGCCAGCGCCGCCAGACCAAGTAACCAGAAAACGCCGCGCATCGCGCCGCGCTGGCGGTGGCGCGTCATCAGCGTCCCCCCGCTGCGGTGGCGAGCGCGGCCAGGCTTTCGTCGGCCCGCGGCAGGTCCCCCAGCCGCAGTTCCTCACGCAGCCCGGTGAGCGCGACCTGCGCCAAAGCCACCGACGGTGCGCCGGTATCGAAGTAACGCTCCAGCGTTCCCTCGACCGAGGATGGCGGCCCAGCAAACCGAGCCGCGCATTGAGCAGCCGGAGCTTGAGGTTTTCGCGCAAAAAGTAGGCCTGCTCAGGAGCCAGCAGCGCGGCTTCTGGCTGATCGATGCGGCTCACCCGCACCAGGTCGCGGCTGGCACGGACGGTTTCGCGCCAGACGCGGTCCCACCAGCTGCGCCAGCGGGCACTCCAGCTGGTGTCAGCCAACGGCGCAGCAGCCACCTCGGGCAGCGGTACGGCTTCCGCCGGCAGCGCCGCTGTGGTTGGGTCAGGCTGTGCGCCGGCGGCTTTGCTGTGGTTTGCGTCGGCGGTGGTGGCAGGCGCTGGCGTCTCTGGGGGCGCCTGGGGCAACGCCGCCGCGAGCGTGGCCGCCGGGGAAACGGGCAGCGGCGCATCGGCGACACCCACCTGATTGGCCACCGGCCAGCTGTCGACCTGGCGCGCCAGTTCGTCGAGACGCAGCACCACCGAGGGCACGTCGGCCACCGCCGCACCGCGCACCCGCTCAATGTCGCGCGCCAGTGCGCGCTGCACAGGATTCAACCTGGGCTGGGCGGCGCGGGCAATGCGCTGGTCGGCCGCCTGCAACGCCGCCAGCAACGGCGCCACGCTGCCGGTGAGTTGCGACTGCTGCTGAGCCAGACGGATCGCCGACTCCAGGTCCTGCACCAGGTTGTCGTCGCGCGAGCGCGACAGCGACAGCATCAGCTCCTCCAGCTGGCTGCGCTGCAGAGTCACCTCGGACAGCCGCAACTCGGCCACAGCAAGGCGCGCTTCCATCTCCCGGGTCTGCGCCTCGGTCTGGCCAGCGAGCGCGCGGGCCTGCTCAACCTGGGTGCCACTGTCCTGAATGCGCCGCGCCAGCTCCTGCTGGGTCTGCCCCAGCCTCTGCCACAGCCAGACACCAACCGCCAGGGCAAGCGCTGCCACCAGCAGCGACACCAGGCCCAGCCAGATCGCCAGGCGACTGCTGAACGGACGCACGGGCAGCGGCGCGCTGGCAGCACTGGCGCGCTCAACGGCTGGCGCCGAGGCCGCGGGCGCCGGCTTGTCAGGTTCGCTGGCGGAGAGGGTGGAAGCAACGTCGCTCATGGGTGTTTTTCTATGGATTTTAGAGCGCGCAACACATCAGGCAGGGCTGGCCGGCTCTCGATCACGGGGTCAAAACCAGCGCTGCGCGCAGCCGCCGCAATGCGTGGGTGCGTGGCGAGCGCGGCGGCCGACCAGCACATGCCGGGCGCCAGCGCCTCCAGGTTGGTCAAGGCCTCCGAGCTGCTGAACAGCCACAACTGATCCGCACCGCTGGCGCTGCGAACCAGCCCCTGCTCGTGCGCCGACCACACCGGGGCGCGCCGCTCGTAGGCAACACACGCATCCACCCGCGCGCCCGCCGCCTCGCAGCGCTGAATCAGCCAGTCGCGCCCGGTGCCGGACAACCCGTCGTCGCGGGACGCGTGCCGCTCGGGCGAATGGCCCCGCACGATCAGCACCTGAGCACCGCGGTGCAGCTGCGTTGCCACCACCGGCCAGAGATGCTCGGAATCGAACTGGGCCGAGTCGGCCGGTGGGGCGTCGATGCGATCGGCGCTCACCCCGAGGCCAGCCAGCGCCAGCGCCAGGGCGCGTGCGGTGCCCGGGCCGGGCGCCCAGAAGCGGGTGGTGAGGCTATGCGCTGCTGGCGCGGGCAGCACGTCGTGCGCAAAAAAATGCTGCACCGCCGCCGCGCTCACAAACATCAACGCATCGTTCTGCCACCAGTGGCTGCGGTGCCGGGTCAGGGCGGCCCGCGCCGTGGCTTCATCGGGTTCGCTGATGTCGATCAGCGGCAACGCCCGCGCCGGCCAGCCAGCGGCCTGCAGTGCGGACACCCAGTGCGCCGCCTCGGCGGCGGGTCGCGTGACCCACAGGGTTTGCCACCGAGGCACTCCCTGGCCCGCGGCATTCGCTGGCGTCAAGGCCTCAGGCCTCGGGTGGTGGCGGGTGGGCACCGGCCACACGCAAAGCCTGCGCCACACGCTGGCCCAGCGCCTCGGCCTGCGCCAGTTCGGTCACCGCAGCGCTGTCGTGCACCCGCACCACGCGCTGCACGCCCTGCGGATCGCCCCAGGCGGCGTCCAGCCGCAACCGGCCATCGGCCGTCCAGTCGGCATACGCCGCCAGCGGCATGGAGCAGCTACCGCCCATGGCACGCGACACGGTGCGCTCGGCCGCCACGCGCAGCCAGCTCGGCATGTGCACCAGCGGCGCCAGGGCCGCCACCAGATCGGCGCGGTCGGTACGCACCTCGATACCGAGCGCGCCCTGACCCGCCGCGGGCAGCGAGTCGATCGGTTCGAAAATGTGGCGGATGCGCTGCTCCAGCTTCAAGCGCTTCAAGCCCGCCGAAGCCAGCACGATGGCGTGGTATTGGCCCTCGTCGAGCTTGCGCAGGCGGGTGTCGAGGTTGCCGCGCAGCGGCTCGATCCGCACATCCTGGCGGCCCAGCGCATCCAGCGCTTCGCGCAGCAGCACCAGGCGACGCAGACTGGAGGTACCCACGATCGCATTCGCCGGCAGCTCGGCCAGCGAAGCGCAGACCGGCGACACCCAGGCGTCGCGCGGGTCTTCGCGCTCCATCACACAGGCCAAGGCAAAGCCCTCGGGCAGATCCATCGGCACATCCTTGAGCGAGTGCACCGCAATATCGGCGCGCCCCTCTTCCAGCGCCACCTCCAGCTCCTTGACGAACAGGCCCTTGCCGCCCACCTTGGACAGGCTGCGGTCCAGAATCTGGTCGCCCTTGGTGGTCATGCCGAGCAAAGTCACCTGATGGCCCATGGCGCGGAGCAAGGCTTGCACATGCTCGGCCTGCCAGAGCGCCAGGCGGCTTTCTCGCGTGGCGATCGTGAGGGAGAGTGGCTGGGTGGGGGTGGATGACGACACGGTGCAGGATGGAAAAAACGAGGGAAGAAACGGAGGTTTACGCGAGAGACGAACCCGGCCATACCCTGCGGAATGCTAGCATGGCCGTTGCTCAAAAAAACAGCATTCTCCGCATGACAACCTCGCCGCACCGCCGCGCCAAAACCGCGCCTGCCAGCCCTGGAACCTCCGACAAAGACCAGCCGCTGATCGACGACATCCGGCTGCTCGGCCGCATTCTGGGCGATGTGATTCGCGAGCAAGATGGCGCGACCGCGTTTGATCTGGTCGAGCAGATCCGTCAGCTGTCGGTGGCGTTCAGGCGTCACGACGACGAAGGCGCCAACCGCGCGCTCAAGACCCTGCTCAAGCGCCTGAGCGGCGACCAGACGGTGAGCGTGATCCGCGCCTTCACCTACTTCAGCCACCTGGCCAACCTGGCCGAAGACCGCCACCACATCCGCCGCCGCGCGCTGCGCGAGCGCGCTGGCGACCTGCAAGAAGGCAGCCTGGCGCTGACACTGCAGCGGCTGGAGGCCGCCGGCATTCCGAAGGCGCGCGTGGTGCAGACCTTGGCGCACAGCCACATCTCGCCGGTGCTCACCGCGCACCCCACCGAGGTGCAGCGCAAAAGCATCCTGGATGCCGAGCGCGCCATTGCCCAGCTGCTGACCGAGCGCGACGCCCTGGCGCCGCGCGAACTGGCCGAGAACGACGCGCTGCTGCGCGCCCGCGTCACCCAGCTCTGGCAAACCCGGCTGCTTCGCTTCACCAAACTCACCGTGGCCGACGAAATCGAAAACGCGCTCGGGCACTACGAAACCACCTTCCTGCCCGAGATTCCGCGCCTCTACGGCGATCTGGAGCGCGGGCTGGGGGAACGCGTGGCGCCGTTCCTGCGCATGGGCCAGTGGATCGGTGGCGACCGGGACGGCAACCCCAACGTGACTGCCGCCACGCTGGCGCTGGCCCTGAAAAGCCAGGCCACCATGGCGCTGCGTCACCACCTGAGCCAACTGCACCTGCTGGGGGCCGAGCTGTCGGTGTCGGCCATGCTGGCCTCGGTGAGCCCGGCCATGCAGGCACTGGCCGAGCGATCGCCTGACACCAACGCCCACCGCCAGGACGAGCCCTACCGCCGCGCCCTGACCGGCATGTACGGCCGCCTCGCCGCCACGCTGAAAGACCTGACCGATGCCGAGGCCGAGCGCCACGCGGTGGCGCACGACAACCCGTATCTGAGTGCCGCCGAGTTGCTGGCCGATCTGCGGACCATCGAAGCCTCGCTGGTCGCCCACCATGGCGAAGCGCTCACCGAGGGGCGGCTGCGGCCGCTGATGCGCGCCGTGCAGGTGTTTGGTTTCCACCTGGCCACCATCGATCTGCGCCAAAGCTCGGACAAACACGAGGCGGTGGTGGCCGAGCTGCTGGCTACCGCGCGCGTCGAGGCCGATTACAGCGCGCTTGATGAGCCAGCCAAACGCGCCGTGCTGCTGCGCCAGCTGAACGACGCGCGCCCCCTGCGCGTGCCCGAGGCGCGCTACTCAGACCACACGCTGGACGAACTGCGCATTTTCGACACCGCGCGCAGCGGCCGCGCGCGCTTCGGTGCACAGGCCATCCGCCACGCCATCATCAGCCACACCGAGACCGTGAGCGATCTGCTGGAGGTCTTGCTGCTGCAAAAGGAAACCGGGCTGATGCACGGTCTGCTCGGTGAAGACGCGCGCTGCGAGCTGATCGTGGTGCCGCTGTTTGAAACCATCGAAGACTTGGCGCAGTCCGCGCCCATCATGGGCGATTACTACGCGTTACCAGGCGTGCGCGCCATGGTGCAGCGCGGCGATGCGCTGGGCTATTGCGAGCAGGACATCATGCTCGGCTACTCCGACAGCAACAAAGACGGTGGCATTTTCACCAGCAACTGGGAGCTCTACCGCGCGGAAACCGCGTTGGTGGCGCTGTTTGACCAGCTCAATGCAAACATTGCATCGGACGAGCGCGGGCATAACGGCAGCGAATCGGCGGAGCGTGGGGGCAACGATCCAGCGCCGGGCCGCCCCAAGCTGGATCAACCCCCTTGGGGGGCAGCGACCCGCGAAGCGGTGGAGCGTGGGGGCAACGATCCAGCGCCGGGCCGCCCCATCCAGTTGCGCATGTTCCACGGCCGCGGTGGAACGGTCGGTCGCGGCGGCGGGCCGAGCTACCAGGCCATCCTGGCGCAACCCCCGGGCACCGTGCGCGGCCAGATCCGCCTGACCGAACAGGGCGAGGTGATCGGTGCCAAATACGCCAACCCCGAGATCGGCCGGCGCAACCTGGAAACCCTGGTGGCCGCCACGCTGGAGGCCACGCTGCTGCAACCCACCGGCGACGCGCCAGCCGAGTTCATGGTGGCGGCCGACGCGCTCTCGCTGCACAGCATGGCGGCCTACCGGTCGCTGGTCTACGAAACACCGCGCTTTGCCGAATTCTTCTTCGCGGCCACCCCGATCCGGGAAATCGCCGAGCTCAACATCGGCTCGCGTCCGGCGTCGCGCAAACCATCCCAAAAAATCGAAGACCTGCGAGCGATTCCCTGGGGTTTCAGCTGGGGCCAGTGCCGGCTCACGCTGCCCGGCTGGTATGGCTTTGGGTCGGCGGTGGAGGCCTTCATTCACCGCGACGGCGCCAAGGGCGTCGCCAGGCAAAAGGCCCTGCTGCGCCAGATGGTGCAGCAATGGCCCTTCTTCAGCGCCCTGCTCTCCAACATGGACATGGTGCTGGCCAAGAGCGATCTCGCGCTGGCCTCACGCTACGCCGAGCTGGTGGCAGACAAGCGCCTGCGCAACCCGGTGTTTGA
>JAIFNE010000066.1 GCA_020047875.1 Hydrogenophaga sp. | reverse complement strand
CGCCGTCAAGACCAGCGCCGACAACGCGCGGGTGGCCACGCAACTCGCCGTGTCGGCCAGCGGGGTGGCGCAGCGTGGCGCCCAGGTGGTGGGCAACGTGGTGACCACCATGGAAGAGATCTCCACCAGCTCAAAACGCATTGGGGAAATCACCTCGGTGATCGACGGCATCGCTTTCCAGACCAACATTCTGGCGCTCAACGCCGCGGTGGAAGCGGCGCGCGCCGGCGAGCAGGGGCGGGGTTTTGCCGTGGTGGCGGCCGAGGTGCGAACCCTGGCGCAGCGCTCTGCCAGCGCCGCCAAGGAAATCAGCAGCCTCATCGCACAAAGCGTGAGCGGCGTGGAAACCGGCACCCAGCTGGTGGCCGACGCCGGCGCGACGATGAAAGACATCGTCGACCAGGTTCAGCGGGTCACCGACCTGATTGGCGAAATCTCCAACGCCACGGCGGAGCAGACGCAGGGCGTGGGCTTGGTGAGCACGGCGGTGAATCGGCTCGATTCGAGCACGCAAGAGAACGCCGCTTTGGTGGAAGAGTCTGCGGCTGCGGCCAGCGGCTTGAAGCGGCAGGCCGATGAACTGGTGCGCCTGGTGAGCTTCTTCCGCCTGTAGCAGGCCTGAGAGGCTGAGAGTCTTTCGTTCGTGCCCGCTCACCACCCCAAAACGCACCCGCGCGGCGTTGCAAATGCGCGTCATAGCCTTGCTATGGCTGTGCTTTGCGCCTGGATCGGGCACGTTTTGAGCCGTCGCTCGGACACACCCGAAAAACGCTCAGCCCCAGAGGCGGGGCGGTGCAGAACCCGGAACTGGGTGCAAAACATCCCCCTCCTCCAGTACATACCCGACGCCAGCACTCAGACAATGAGCGTGTGCCGAATCGTCTGTCAATCCGCAACATGAGCGCCCACGGCCGATCAATGGCACCCGCCACCGCCGCCCGACCAACCACTGAAAGCAGCAGAGACCACCACCATGACATTCCTCTACAACCTCAAGATTGGTACCCGTCTGGGCCTCGCCTTTGCGCTCACCCTGTGCCTCATGGTGGCGGTGGCCGGCGTCGGGCTCAGCAGCCTGGCCAACGCCGATCGCACCTTGACCAGCTTCATGGATGACGACGTCAAGAAGATGCGGCTGGCGTACGACATGTCGGAACAGGTGCACATCGTCGGGCGGGTCATGCGCACCGTGGTGCTGCTCCATGACCCGGCTGCCAAACCCCCTGAGGTGAAGAAGATCGACGCCGCGCGCGCCGCCTACAACACCAGCCGCGAGGAGCTGAGTAAGATGCCAAGTTCCGAAAGCGGCGCTGCCTTTCTGGCCAAGATTGACGCCGCAGCCACCGAAGCCCGGGCCGTCAACAGCGACATCGTCAAGCTGGCGATGGACAACAAAGACGAAGAAGCCGTGGCGCTGCTGTTGCAGCAGTCCATACCCAAGACGGGGGCCTGGCAGGACTTGCTGGGCAGTTATGCCGAGTTGCAAAAGCAGTCGATGCTGGAGGCTGAGGCAGCGGCGCACGCAGCTGGCAAGCGCGCCACGATGCTGCTGACCCTGCTGACCGCGCTGGCCATCGGGTTGGGCTCGGTGGCCGCCTGGCTGATCACGCGCAGCATCACGCAGCCCATGTCCCGCGCGATCGATCTGGCAAGCCACATCCGCGATGGCGACCTGACCACCACGGTGCAGCTGTCCGGCCGCGACGAAACCAGCCAGCTGCTGGCCGCGATGGACGAAATGCAGGTTTCCCTGGCCCGGGTGGTGTCTGAGGTTCGGAACAACGCCGAGAGCGTGGCCACCGCCAGTTCGCAGATTGCCCAGGGCAACGCCGATCTGAGCCAGCGCACCGAGCAGCAAGCCAGCGCGCTGGAGCAGACCTCTGCCACCATGGAGGAAATGGGCAGCACCGTGCGCCAGAACGCCGACAGCGCCCACCAGGCCAACCAGCTGGCGCAGGCCGCCTCGGGCGTGGCCATCCGGGGCGGTGAGGTGGTGGGGCAGGTGGTGGAAACCATGAAGGGCATCAGCGACAGCTCGCGTCGCATTGCCGACATCATCGGCACCATCGACGGCATTGCCTTCCAGACCAACATCCTGGCGCTGAACGCCGCGGTGGAAGCAGCGCGCGCGGGCGAGCAGGGCCGCGGCTTTGCAGTGGTGGCCAGCGAGGTGCGCAGCCTGGCGCAACGCAGTGCCGAGGCGGCCAAGGAAATCAAGGGCCTGATCAGCGCCAGCACCGAGCGGGTGGAGCAAGGCACCACGCTGGTGGACCAGGCCGGGCAGACGATGAATGAAGTGGTGTCGTCGATCCGGCGCGTGACGGACATCGTTGGCGAGATCAGCGCGGCCTCCACCGAGCAGAGCAACGGCATTGCCCAGGTGGGGCAGGCGGTGAGCCAGATGGACCAGGCCACGCAGCAAAACGCCGCGCTGGTGGAAGAGAGCGCCGCCGCCGCCGCGAGCCTGAACACCCAGGCCGGTACGCTGGTGAGGGCGGTCAGCGGCTTCAGGCTGCCGGGCGAGGTTGCCCGGCTCGGTTACACAACCTAACGTGAATTGACGCCGCTTGAGGCCAGCGGCCTGCCAACCGAATGCCCAGCCCGCTTGAAACCTTCGTTTACGCTATCGGCGCCCCAAGCTCGACAGGCTCTTGGTGCCGCGCAGGCGGGCTGCCACGGCCCGGCCAGGGGCGACAGCCTGAGGTTCAGGCTTTCGTGTCGAGCAGGGTGCCCAGCATGTCGTCCTGCGTTTGCACCGTTTTCAGGTTGGCCGCAAAGCTGTAGAGGCTCACGCGCTGGCCCACCAGGTCGTCCACCGGGCTGGCGCTCAGGCCTGTGCCATCGGCCGACGAGGCAGTGGTTTCGCGGCCCACGGCTGTGGACACACCGCCACCGACCTGCGCGGTCTGCACCACGGTTTGCCGCTGGAAATTGGGTGTCTGGCCGTTGGCGATGTTGTGGGCTTGGGTGCCCAGCTGTTGCTGAGCGGCACGCATGCCGCTCAAGCCAATGGCGGCGGCATTCGAGGTGGGCGAGATCGGCATGATGGGCAGACAGAAAGGGTGCTTGATCGATCAGGGTATCGGCCGATGCGGCGCCAACTGAACACCTTTAACGCTGGCCGCCAACATGGTGCTGCGGCGCACCCGCATCAAGCCTCTTCAACCCGCCATGCGCTGGCCAGCAGCGCTGGGCGCCGTGAGACGCGCCAAAAACGCCTTTGCCCCTAGCGCAGCGCGGCTTTGCTGAGCCGCAACGAAGGGCTAAAAGGGCGGCTGGGGCCCAGCGTCTGTGGACAGCGCCTGATCGCAGTGATGCGGCAGCTGCAAGCCGAGCGAGGCATCCTCGACCACACGGGCCAGGATGATGGGAGCTTGGGTCTGCACGTTCCCGAACATGGTGGCGAAGGCCACGTCGGCGGCGTCGCGGCCGGTGCCGAAGCGCACGAAGGCCATGGGGATGGCGGTGCCAGAGGGATCGAAGATGTACCAGCGGTCGCCCAGGTAGGCCTCAACGTACGCGTGGTAATCGGGCGGTCCGAGCGCGGGGTCTGCGCCGTAGTCGGTGCCGGTGGCGAAGCGTGCCGGGATGTTGCAGGCCCGGCACAGCGCGATCATCAAATGGGCAAAGTCGCGGCACACGCCGACCCGTTCGATCAGCGTGTCCACCGCCGAGGTGGTGCCGTTGGTGGTGTTGGAGGTGAAGGCAACCTGGCGGGTGACCCAGTCTCGAATGGCCAGCACCCGGCTGTAGCCTTGCGGCAGGTTGCCGAATTCGTTGTAAGCCAGGCGCAGCAGGCGGTCGGACTGGCAGTAGCGGCTGGGATAGATGTAGCCCACGGTCTCGGGCGGCAGGCTGTGCACCGGTACCTCTCCAATACTGGCTGGGTCGGCGCGGTGGTGGCTGATGTCCAGCGTGGCCGAATAGCGCAGCTGCAGCGGTCCACCGAAGGCGTGCAGGCGCAGGTAGCGGTTGCCGCTGGCAGCGTCGGTGTGGGCGCGGGTGTCAACGCGCTGGCTGATGAACAGCTGCTCGTTGGAGACGGTTTGCTGTGGGGTGTGGGCGGCCTGAATGTTGAACATGAAGTCGGCCCCGCGGGGGTCGACCAGATAGTCCAGCTCAATGTTCAATTCGATTCTGATCATCGACCCATTGGATACCCTTTTCATGGAGGTGCGGCAGAAGCCCAGGCGAAAGCGCCCGAGTCTGGCACGACATGTTTCAGGTGGCGCGGGTTTCCAGCAGTTTCACCAGCGTCCACAGCACGCGATTGGCGGGCGTGGGCAGGCCGAGCGCTTCACCGCGGCGCACCACATGGCCATTCAGAAAGTCGATTTCGGTGGGCTTGCCGCGCATCAGGTCTTGCGCGGTGGAGGAGTGCTGGGTGGGCATGGTCTCGGCGATCCGGCGCACCATCGCGTCGATGTCGCCGGGCAGCGTCACGCCGTCGGCCTGGGCCACCGCGCGGCATTCGGCCACCACATCGCGCATCACATCCTGCACCCCGGGTTGCCGAACCAGCTCGCCATAGGGCAGGCGGCCCAGGCCAGAGAGCGCGTTGTAGGCGCAGTTGAGGATGAGCTTGGCCCAGAGCGCGCCGCGCACGTTGTCGCTGATCTCGGTGGGCACACCGGCGGCCGCGAAGGCCTGGGCCACCTCGGCGCTGCGCCCGGCGGGCTCGATCACCAGTTCGCCGCGCCCGTGGTGCCGCAGGTGGCCGGGCCCGGCCATTTCGGTGGCCACATAAACCACCGCAGCCGCCACCGATGCGCCGGGCAGCACACCGCGCAACCGCTCGGCGTTGTCCACGCCGTTTTGCAGGCACAGCAGCAGCGCGCCGGGCTTGAGGTGGGCGCGCATCTGCTCGCCGGCGGTTTCGGTGTCGGGCGATTTCACCGCCAGCAGCACCAGATCGGCGCCGGCCACCGCGGCGGGCTCGGTGCTGGCGGCCAAGTGCACCCGCTCGTCGAAGTCCTGGGTCTGCATGCGCAGGCCCTGCGATTCGATGGCCTGCACATGCGCTGGCCGACCGATCAGGGTGACGCGGTGGCCGGCGCGCGCCAGCATGCCGCCATAAAAGCAACCCACGGCACCGGCGCCGAGCACGGCGACCTGCAGCGGGGCGCTGGGCGGGTTCATCTCAGGGTGTTCCAGCGTTGGGCGCGACCGGGCTCAGAGCGGGTCGCCGAGCAGCTTGGACAGCGCGGCGATGTTGGCTGCGCTGGGCTTTTGCGGCTTCATTTCGTCTTCGGCAGCGGTGGCGTCTTCATGTTGCTGGATCGCGTGGACCATGGCGTACTGGTTTTCCCACGACAGCGTTTTGCCTTCCGGGCAGAGATCGCGCAGGGTGCCAAACCAGTAGTAACCGTCGTTGCCGCCAAAGAGCGCGTCGATGCCGCCAGCGTCGCCGTTTTTCAGCCCGTGCGCGGCGAGGATCAGTTTGAGTTTGTGGTGGGAAACGGAGTACTGCATGGTGCTTTTTGGGCGGGCAAGGTTTCGGGGCTGGCGCGGGCGAGAGACGCTCGCAAAGCCCGCGATTTTACGGAGCCCCGGCTCAGTTCACGGCGGGCGCTGCCTGCACCGCGCGCAACACCTCTTCGGCGGTGGCGGGCGCGTTCATGGCTTCGGGTTGCCCGCCGGCTTGCGCCACCGCGTCGCGCAGCGCATGAACGGCGGCTCGCCCACCGCCTTGCTGCCGTGCACGTTGTCTTCCCGGTTGGCCTCGTGCCAGAGCGCCACCTTGAAATGCGCCGGTATGTCGCCGGTGGCCGGGATTTTGTAGGTGCTGGGCGCGTGGGTGGCCAACAAGCCCTTGCCGGTCCAGACCAGCTGCTCGGTGGTGAGCCAGCCCATGCCCTGTACGAAACCGCCTTCAATCTGGCCGATGTCGATGGCTAGGATGTCCACCTTCAGCACACGGCTCTCGCCGGTGAGCGTGTCAATGGCCACTTCGCTCACCGCGGCGCCGTAGGCGAAGTAGTAGAACGGGCGGCCGGTGAGGGTGGTTTTGTCGTAGTGGATCTTGGGCGTGCGGTAGAAGCCGTCGCTCCAGAGCTGGATGCGGTTGGCGTAGGCGGCGGACACCACGGCGTTGAACGAGCGCCGCTGGGTGGGCGTGATGACCTCGCCCGCCTCGAAGCGCACCGCGCCGGCGCCCACCCCGTCCAGCCCAGCCACAAACGCGCTTAGGTTGTCGCGCACGCTGCGCGCGGCAAACTGGGCGGCCCGGCCATTGAG
>JAIFNE010000049.1 GCA_020047875.1 Hydrogenophaga sp. | reverse complement strand
CGACCGCATTCGCGTGGGCGAGGCCGACGTGATGATCGCCGCCGGCACCGAGAGCATGAGCATGGTGCCCATGATGGGCAACTCGCCCAGCTTGTCGCCCACCATCTTCCGCAACACCGACGACGTGGAGAGCTACGGCATCGCCTACGGCATGGGCCTGACCGCCGAGAAGGTGGCGCAGCAGTGGAAGGTGAGCCGCGACGACCAGGACGCGTTTGCGGTGCAGTCGCACCAGCGTGCGGTGCTGGCCATGAAAAACGGCGATTTCGCGAACGAGATGACGCCGGTGGAGGTGACCGAGCGCAGCGTGAACCTGGAAACCGCCGAGGTGTCCACCCGCACCCGCACCGTGAGTCTGGACGAGGGCGCACGCCCCGACACCACCGCGGAGGGCCTGGCCAAACTGCGCACCGTCTTTGCTGCGCGCGGCTCGGTCACTGCCGGCAACAGCTCGCAGACCAGCGACGGCGCGGGCGCCCTCGTGCTGGTGAGTGAGGCGGCCTTGAAGCGCTACAACCTCAAGCCGCTGGCGCGCTTCGTGAGTTATGCGTCGCGTGGCGTGCCGCCCCACATCATGGGCATTGGCCCGGTGGAGGCGATCCCCGCAGCGCTCAAAGCCGCTGGGCTGAAGCAGGACGACATTGACTGGTTCGAACTGAATGAGGCCTTTGCCGCGCAGTCGCTGGCCGTGATGCGCACCCTGGGCCTGGACCCAGCCAAGGTCAACCCCATGGGCGGCGCCATTGCGCTGGGCCACCCGCTGGGCGCCACCGGCGCCATTCGCGCCGCCACGGTGGTTCATGCGTTGCAGCGCACGCAAAAGCGCTACGGCATGGTGACCATGTGCGTGGGCATGGGGCAGGGCGCAGCCGGGGTGTTGGAGCGCGTCTGACGACGCGCCCCCCGCGCCGGTTCCGCGGTGTCCTGGGTTGAGGCACCTCCGTCCTGCTGATCTGTCGCGGTTTCGACACCGGTTTGCCCCTGTTGTCCGCACACTGTTGTCATGACTGCCCCGCACCCCTTTGATCAAGCCATCGCCTTGCAACCACTGGGCGAGGATCGCTTCGCTGGCGCCACCTCGCCTGCCTACGCCAACATGGTCGGCCCCTTCGGCGGCATCACGGCCGCCACCGCGTTGAATGCGGTGCTGCAACACCCGGCCCTGCTCGGTGAGCCGGTGACACTCACGGTGAATTTCGCCGCCGCGTTGACCGACGGCCCGTTCGAGCTGGTGGCGCGCCCCGCCCGCACCAACCGGTCCACCCAGCACTGGGTGGTGGAGATGGCGCAGGCGGGCGAGACGGTGCTCACCGCCACGGCGATCACCGCCGCGCGCCGCGAAACCTGGAGCGTGGACGAACTCACCGCGCCCGATCTGCCCATGCCCGAGGTGGTGGGCTCGCACAACATGGCGGTGCCGGTGACGTGGGTCCGGCGCTACGACCTCCGCGTCACCGAAGGCCATCTCCCCACCGCGTGGGATGGCGGCGGCGACGCCAGCCAAACCACGCTGTGGATGCGCGACGAGCCCGCGCGAGCGCTCGATGTCTGCAGCCTCGCCGCCATGGCCGACGTGTTCTACCCCCGCGTCTGGCTGCGCCGCGCCACGCATGTCCCCGCCGGCACGGTGTCGATGACGGTCTACTTCCACGCCGGTGCGGCGCAGCTCGCCGCCGTGGGCGCGGGCTGGCTGAAGGGGCAGGCCCGTGCGCAGGCGTTTCGCAACGGCTTTTTCGACCAGACCGCCCAGGTCTGGAGCGAGGCCGGCCAGTTGCTGGCCACCACGCACCAGCTCGTGTATTACAAGCAATAGCACCCTCACCACACCGCGGCCACCCCCGCAAGGGGGCGATGCCCGCGGCCCGGCAAAGCCGGTTCTGCGGTGTCTGCCGGGTCCAGGCCCGCGCGCCTGAGGCACCACCACCGCGCTTTTCCGTGGCGTTGCCTTACGGGCGACCCAGAAACAGGTAAAGCCCGGTGTAGCCCCTGGGCGCGCTCACGAGGCTCAGGTACAGCGGGCCGATGCCGGTGTCTGCACCCACGAACAGGCTGCCGGCACCGCGCAGCTCGCGCAGCGTGATGTCGCTGCGATCGGTCCAGGCGTTGCCAGCTTCCAGCGATCCCCCCACGAACAGCGCACGCGCCACCCCCACCGAATACGCCAGCCGCTGGTAGTAGGTGAGCCGGCCGAACAGCAGGTAGTTGCCCGCCACCTGAGCGGTGCGGTAACCCGACAGGTTCTGGAAACCACCGAGCGAATACTCGTCGATGGCGGCCAGCGGAATCTGGTTGGTGTAGGCCAGCCGACCGCCCAGGTTGACGGTGTGCACGCCCCAGGATTTCACGGCGGTGAAGCTGCTGTCCAGGCGGGTGAAGTCGGTGGTGTCGCCGCCGCCCACATCGCGGCGGCCCAGCGTCAGATCGGCCTGGGCGCGGTAGCCGCGCGAGGGGAAGTTGGCGAAGTCGAGCTGGTCGGCCATGACGGCGGCGCGCAGGCCGCGCTCGGTCCACCGCACGGTGCTCACACCAGCCGGGATCGCTGCGGAGAGCAGCTCCGGCGTGGCTCGCCGCGTACTGGCCACCACGCCCAGCCGGGCTTCGCCGATGGTGCCGCGCAAACCGATCGGCCAGCCCACGTCGGCGCCCACCGTCAGGCCTTGCCGCTGCACCAACGCGAGCGCCTCGCCGGCGTCGTTGAACAGCTCCACCTTGTTCACCGTGCCGTTCACATGGGCCGACACGAAGCGCTCGCCGTTGCGCCCCAGCGGCTGGTAGATCTCGGAGAACAGGCCCACGGTTTCACCCAGCTGCACGCGGTTGCGCCACTCGGCCCCGCTTTCGTTGAGCCAGTGGCGGTTGTGGCTGATGCGCAGGTTGAACGCGCCCTCGCCCTGGAAGTCGGTGCGCAGGTCCAGGCCCACGCGCAGGTAGTTCGGCCCCCAGGTGTTTTCGCGCAGCTGGATCGTGAGGTCTTCGGTGCCGTTGTCTGCGCGCCGGCTCAGCGTGTAGTCGATGCGCTCGTAGTCACCCGTCACCGAAAGTTTGCGCAGATCGGCCTCAAGCCGGGGCACATCCACCCGCTGGCCGGGCGCGGTGTCCAGCGCGCTGGTCAGCCGTTCGGCGCGCTCTTCGCTCACCCCCTCGAACCGGATCGCGCCGATCCGGCCCACCCGCTCGGCGTTGGCCAGGGCCTGGGCGCTGCGCGCCTGCGTCCAGCTCGCGTAGCGCGGCCCATCCACCGAGAAGCGCGTCAACGCCGCGCTCACGGTGGCGGCGTAGGCGTTGCCGATCTTCACCAGTTCGAGCGCCTGATCGAAGTCGCTCGAAGTGAGTTTGCCCAGCGGCGGGGCCAGCAGCAGGTCGTTCGGGGTGAGCGTGGCGATGCTGGCCTGCACGTTTTGCTCGGTCAGGATGTTCACCATCTGCGCCGTGACTCCCAGCACCGTGTCGAGCGTGTCGCGCCCGGCCAGCGGCGTGCCGATGTTCACCGCAATGATCACCTCGGCCCCCATGGCGCGCGCCACGTCGACCGGCAGGTTGTTCACCAGCCCGCCGTCGCCCAGGATGCGGTCGTTGATTGACAGCGGCGAGAACACGCCCGGCACCGACATGCTCGCGCGCAGCGCCGCGGCCAGGTCGCCCCGGTCCATCACCACCGCGCGCCCGGTTTCCATGTCGGTGGCCACCGCGCGAAACGGCGTGGGCAGCTGGTTGAACGAGTCGAGGTGCCGGGTGGCCAGGGTGTAGCGGCGCAGCAGCATTTCCAGCGAGCGGCTGGAGATCGCGCCGGTGGGCAGGCGGAATTCACCGTCGCGAAAACCCAGCTGCAACACCGGCGAAAGCTCGAAGTCCTGTTCCTTGCGGCGTTGCGACAGCAGCTGGCGCGGCTCGCGGCTGTTGAAGAGGTCGCCCCAGTCCACCGCCACGATCTCGCGCTCCAGCTCGTCGGCCCGCATGCCGCTGGCGTACAGCCCGCCGATGATCGCGCCCATGGAGGTGCCCACGATCATGTCCACCGGCACCTGCGCAGCCTCCAGCGCCTTGAGCACGCCCACATGGGCGAACCCGCGCGCGCCACCGCCTGAGAGCACCAGCGCCACAGGCGGCCGCTCGCTGGCACCGCCGCCCTGCGCGACCGAGGGCAGCGGCCCAAGCAGGCCGGCCACCATGGCAAAAATCAGCAAGGCGGAACGGGAGCGCATGAAACACCTGTGTGCAAAAGGGCGACCGGGCGCCGGGTTGCGGCCAAGTGTAGGCGGGCCACCGCCGCCAGCCAGCGCCCGTTCGCCGTTGTCACCCAGCAGTCAGACCGCAGGCGCGGACCCTGTGGCAAGGCGGGCGTTCGTGGTAATTTCCGGGCGTTCTTTCGCCCACCGAGACCCCCCATGAGTGACATCCTCGTCCACACCGAAGCCGGCGTGACCACGCTGACCTTCAACCGCCCCGACAAAAAGAACTCGATCACCGCCGCCATGTACGCCACGCTGGCCGACGCGCTGGCCACCGCCGAGGCCGATGCCGGCGTGCGCTGCGTGGTGTTTCAGGGCAGCGAGACCACCTTCAGCGCCGGCAACGACATCGGCGACTTCTTGAACAACCCGCCCGCCACCGGCGATGCTCCCGTGTTCCGCTTTCTGCGGGGCATTGCGCAGTTTCCCAAGCCGGTGCTGGCGGCCGTTTGCGGCCCGGCGGTGGGCATTGGCACCACGCTGCTGTTCCACTGCGACCTGGTTTTCGCGGGCGACAACGCGGCGTTTTCCATGCCGTTCGTCAACCTCGGCCTGTGTCCCGAGGCCGCGTCCAGCCTGCTGGTGCCGCAAATGCTGGGCTACCACCGGGCAGCCGAAGCCCTGCTGCTGGGCGAGCCGTTCATGGCCGAGGCCGCGCTGGAGGTGGGGCTGGTCAACCGCGTGTTGCCGCCGAGCGAGGCCGCGGGCTACGCCCAGACGGTGGCGCGCAGGCTCGCAGCCAAGCCCATCAGCTCGCTGATCGAGACCAAGCGGCTGATGAAAAAAGGGCAGGCCCAGCAGGTGATGGCGGTGATGGCCGAGGAGGGCAGCAGCTTTGGCCGCATGCTGCGCGAGCCGGCGGCGCGCGAAGCCTTCGGCGCCTTCATGGAACGGCGCACGCCCGATTTTTCGCAGATCTGAGTCGACGCGGGCGGGGGTTCCGCCGGTCTGGCAGAGGGCTGGCGTGGCCCGCAAACCCCCAATCTCAGGCATCATTTTGGACACCATGCCGCGGCCGTCCCACCACCTCGCGTCCAACCCCACGCCCCGCCACCGCTCCGTGCGCGCTGCGGGCCTGGCTTTGTGGCTGTTGTGCTCGGGCCTCGTTGCCTGCAGCCAGCCCGTGCCGGTGGCAGCGCCGGCCGGCTGCGAGCCGGGGGCGCCAACCGAAGCGGCCAGCCTGCGCCTGCTGGTGAGTTTTCACCAGCCCACCGTGGGGGGCGCGCCCGCTGTGCTGGCGCGGCTGCAGGCTGAGTCTGGCGCCTGTGTGCGCCATGTGTCGACGATTTCCCCCACGCTGCACGCCTACGCGCTGAGCCCAGCGCCCGATCTGCCCACCGCCACCGCCCGCCTGCTGCGCTGGCCGGCGGTCAAGGCGGTGGAGGTGGACGCGCTGGTTCGGCGACACTGAGCCACGCTGGCCGCCGGTTTTGCTGCCCAGCCCCTGCCACCTCTGCCCACTTCCAGCCCATGCTCAACTTCTCCATCCACCGCCGCAATGGCCCGCTGATCTTGTGGGCGGTGCTCTGCCTGGCCGCGCTGCCGGTGCAGGC